>CAYRRL010000040.1:0-12100 GCA_964426665.1 uncultured Ferruginibacter sp.
TTGAGTACATCATGTCAAACATCATTCCAAAGCATTTGTGAATAAGTGGATAACTAACGGTATAAACGGTACCTGAACGAATGTACATTCGCAAAGCTGTTAAAGAAAAGGTAAATCAAACAGTTGCATTATCAAAACATTCCGGCAAATGCCGGCAAAAAAATTCAGCTATATGAAAAAACTAATGTCAACAAATTACAGTGCCAATGGATTCAACTTTGCCATGCTGCTATTCAGGATTGTAATCGGTATTATGATGCTCCACGCCGGCTATTACAAACTTGTTCATTTTAGTGACATGCTATCCAGTGGCCAATTCCAAAGCATGATAGGTATTGGAGCAAAAGCCGAACTGGCAATGCTTGTATTTGCTGAATTTTTCTGTTCAATTTTTTTAATTCTTGGCTTGTTTACAAGATTGTCAGCTATACCATTGATTATTGCTATGCTGGTGGCCTTTTTTAAGGCACACCATGCAGAAGTATTCACTCAGGAAGGAAACCTGCAGGCAGCACTTGTGTACCTGTGCGGCTATATTGTGCTGATCCTGCTTGGCCCGGGCAAAATTAGTGTTGACGGGCTCGCAGGCAAATAACCATTCAACCAATCAGCATGAAAAAGGGAGACGTTATCCAGCTTGCAGTTATAATAATGGCTTTGATTATTGCAATAAACAGCCTTCAATACCTGGTAGGTTCGCTTATAGGCCTTGTTTATTCAGTCGCTTCAACATCGCTTACTTTTACTGTCTTAATCCCTACAATTATTTCTTTGCTTGTTACTATGCTGTATATAGCAATTTGCTGGCAGTTACTGGTAAAATCAAGGAGTATTGCTGATTTTATTTATGAAAAAACAGGTATCGGAACTTCATTCAAAATTCTGAGCAGGCCGGATGATTTGCTTTTTATTTTATTTATCATGCTGGGGTTTTACTTTCTCTTAGATGAATTGCCAGTGCTTATCAAAGCAATAGTAAATGCATTTAAAACCAAAGCAGCGGGCACAGAGTACTATGAAAAGCCGGCGGATTGGGGGATGCTCTTTATAAGGCTGCTTTTGCCAACCATATTGCTGATGGCAGCAAGGCCCATAGCAAACTATTTTTCCCGTAACATAAGCGAAGAGCCGGTGATGGTGGGTGATAATATCGGGAATATACAGGACGAAGAAACAAATGAACCATAATGTTTGCAGCAGAAAACCAGATACGCATACACTATGCACTTACTGACCAAATGGGCGTGGTGTATCATGGGCATTACGCACAGTTTTATGAAATAGGCCGTGCCGAATGGCTGCGGAAATTAGATTATTCTTATAAAGATATAGAAGCAATGGGCATTATTATGCCGGTGGTGGATATACACAGCCGTTTTTTGCGGCCAGCCAAATACGAAGACCTGATAACGGTGAAGACCATTTTGAAAGAAATGCCCATTCACCACAAAATTGTTTTTCACCACGAAATTTATAATGAAGCAGATGAATTGCTGAACACAGGCGATGTTACATTGTACTTTATGCAGGCGAAAACGATGAAACGTTGTGAAATGCCTGAAATATTAAAGGAAAAACTGGCGCCCTGCTTTAAGTGATGCAAACAAAAATTTCCATTTCTTTGCAGCATTCCAGCTCAAGCAACTATGGTTACAAAATTCCACGGGTCGTTTAAAAAAGTTTACGCTTACTGCGATGCAGAACAATACAAAGGCTACGACCCATACGACGGGCTTAACAGCACTTTCTTTCAAAGCCTTCCTTTAATACCTAAAAGCCGGCTGCTCCGCTTAGTGTGGATACAATTTTTCAAGCGCTCCCCTCTTAACCTCAGGAAACTGGTGGGCATAAAAAAAGATTATAACCCAAAAGCGCTTGGGCTTTTCTTGGCATCTTACTGTATATTCTGCAAGCATGATAAAAACCCACAGCATTTAGAAAAAATAAAATTGTTTATTGAGCAGATTGATGCCTGCAAAACAAAGGGCTATGCCGGCGATTGCTGGGGGTATAATTTTGACTGGGAGTCCAGGGCATTCTTTCAGCCAAAATTTACACCCACTATTGTTGCTTCTTCCTTTATTGCAAATGCGTTGCTGGATGCATATGAAATAACGGGCGATAAAAAATTATTGGATTCTGCAAGGAGTACCTGCGATTTTTTCTTAAAAAACCTAAACCGCACTGTGGATGCTGACGGCACATTTGCTTTTTCTTATTCGCCGCTTGACAAAAGTGTAGTGTTTAACGCATCGCTGTTGGGCGCAAGGCTGTTGGCAAGGGTTTATTCACTTACCGGGGAAGAAGCGCTTGTAAAGGAATCGAAGAAAGCAGTGGAGTATTGCTGCAAGCACCAGCGTGCCGACGGCTCATGGGGTTATGGCATGGCGGGCTTCCACCAATGGGTTGATAATTTCCATACTGGTTACAATCTTGAATGCATACAGGGGTATATGCAGTATAGTGGCGACAATAGCTATGTTTCCGTTGTGGAAAAGGGCTTTGGCTATTACATCAATACTTTTTTTACCAAAGAAGGCATAGCGAAATATTACAACAACTCCATTTACCCAATAGACATACATGCCCCTGCTCAATTAGTGATAACGCTTGACAAACTTGGCAAAATGGATGAGCACAGGGAATTAATGGAACGTGTTGTTGACTGGACTATTGACAAAATGCAACACCCGAAAGGTTATTTCCTCTATCAAATTAATAAATACGTTACTTCTAAAATACCATACATGCGCTGGTCGCAGGCATGGATGTTTTTATCGCTGGGTATTTATTTAAACCGGTATTTGCCGCATGGCGAAGCAATAGTGCCTGAAAAACCTTCTACCGCCTGAGCAATTTTTATTTATTGATTCGCTTGTATTAAAAAGACAGATCCACTCCTAACCCAAAAGCAGTAACACTGTTATTAATTGTTACATCCACGCCGCCTGCAAGCAGAGAGGGCACTTTTCTGCTTGGATAAAAAGCATGGAACAGCCCTGCATTTATTTTTACTTTTTTGCTAACTGAATAAGCTACCCCGGCATTGATACAGGTATTATTTTCCTGTACTATTTCATAAGCGCCGAGGCGTGCATAGTATTTAGCCCTGTCTTTATAGTTATCAATAGTATATACTATGCCAATACTTGCTAACAGTTTTGGAGTAAAATTATGTTCAACAGCCAGCCCGTTGCAAATAGCATCGCCAGCCAGTTTCGATAATTCCGTATTGCCAGCGCTTTGGTCAAACACCCCCCAATCGGCGCTGCTTTGAAAATAATAATTGAAGTCGTACAGTATTTTCCATCTTTTGCTGAAAGAATATGCCAGGCCCAGGCTGGCAGTTGCCGGCAGGTCACGCCTGTTTTTTTCCCCATCAGTTACCCGCCCTAAATCATCCTGTATAACCTTTGTTTTAAAATCTAATTTCACTTTGCTCTCATACCTTGCTGTGATATTGACTTTGTCAGAAGGCTTAACATCAACGCCAACCACTACCCCAAAGCCTGAAGCGTCGTCTTTTGTTTTGTACAATAAAGGCGCATCCGGGGCCGACACCGGCGAATTGGTAAGCGTAAAGCCTGCTTCTGTTTTATTTTTGGCTGAAATATTCCTTGCATAAAAGCCAAAAGAAAATTTATCATTCACTTTATACGAAGCACCAATTGCAGACGACAGGTAAAATGATGACGCCTTAAGGTATTGGTTTTTCACAGCGCTGTAAACACCCGTGTAATAATCCAATGTAAAAAGGGAAACCAAGTCTGTATTGATAGAGCCCTTGGGGAAATTGGCAGTGGCGCCGCCGCCTGCTATGTACACCGCCGCAAACACTGCCCACTTGCTTTTATTGTAACTCAAAAACAAATTGGGCACAAACAAGTCGCTCCCATCCTGCTGTGATTTTGTTTTGCCAAAACCCAAATCATATTCATGCGAAGGCTTGCGGAAAAGTGATTGGTTGCCGATGCTTGCATGGAAACCAGGCTGCATAAATGCTGCGCCGCCGGGGTTATAAATAATAATATCAGTGCCGTCAAGGCATGCGTTGCGTGCGCCGCTACGCACCCACTCAGCGCTCATATTGTTAAGGTTGTCAATTTGTGCAGTTGCATTTGTTGCCAGCATCACAAACCCTGTTATGCAAAGCAATACTCTTGGATTTTTTTTCATACTGGCTTTGTTTAGAATGTTTTCAATAATTTCATGTTTACATTTTTCCTTCTACAAAATACATATCCACCTGCCCTTTGTTTTTTGCATCCAGTTTGCCACGGTAAGTGCATTCGAATTTATCTTTTATCAATTCGTAGGTAACGCCGCTTATGTTTACTTTCCCTGTTTCGCCGCTGCTTTCCATCCTTGAGGCAGTGTTGACGGTATCGCCCCAAATATCATAAGCGAATTTTTTTACGCCCACAATGCCAGCCACCACGGGCCCGCTGTGCACCCCAATGCGTACTTCAAAAAATGGTTCGCCCTTTGCCTCTCTTTCTTTTTGGTATTGCAGCATAAACTGCTTTATCTCCAGCGCAGCGCCCACTACTGTTGCTGGGTTTGTTTTATTTGGCTCGGGCAGCCCGCCTGCGCACATATAGCTGTCGCCAATGGTTTTTATTTTTTCAATATCATACTTGCTGATAATATGGTCGAAGGCGCTGAAGCAAAAATTTATTTCCTCCACCAATTTTTCAGGCGACAGCTTTTCCGCCAGTGCAGTGAAACCTTTGAAATCCGTAAACAACACACTTACCAATTCAAAACTTTTAACTTTTGCATGCCCTGTATGCTTTAGCTCCTCTGCTGTTTCATAAGGCAATATATTCAACAGCAGGTTGTCTGACTTTTGTTTTTCCGCTGAAAGGTTTTCATTCTTTATTTCGAGCAGTTGTTCCTGCCGGGCATTTTCTTTTTTGAAATACAACACAATCAAAAACACTATCACAAATAAAATAACATGGTTTGAAGAATACAGGTTTTCACCATTAGGCATAAACAAAAATGGTTTCATCGCCGTAAAAGAATATTTGCATGCTGCAAAAAAAAGCCCGTTGAGGAGAAAGTATGCAACAACAATTTTAATGTCTTTAAAAAAAAGCATAGAAGCAATGCTGCTGGCTACGAGTATATATTCTGCAGCGTCCACATACCCATGGGAAACAGACTGGAAAGTATAGGCAAGCAAATTATAAATGCAAAAATAATGACTGGCTGTATTGTACTTTTTAAGGTAATTTAAATAAACAGGGACAGCACTTGCAACCAGCCCGATAAAACTTTCCCAAAATGTAAGGCGGTGCTCATAGTCCAAATACATCAGGCAATAAACCGCAAGGATAATGACAGTCATCACACAAATGCCATTGAGGAGCCTCGTCCGCTTTTTTTCCCAATCAGTAAGTTTATCAGTAACGCCAACGGTAATGAGTGTTGTCCAAAGGGCAATACAACGCTGCAGGAAAGTTTTGTTCCCGGTTTTTATTTCGTTAGTATCTATTGCAGTACCCATCATTTTTTCATGTTCCCATTGCAAACCTCAAAGCCCTAATTGTGTTTTCCAGTAGTTAGTAAGAAAAATATTGTTTGGGTCCATCTTGCTTCTCAGCGCCGTAAATGCACTCCAGTTTTTATACTGTTTTTGCAAATAAGCCGGCGATGCAGCATTTGATGGCGGCGGCAGGTTTTTGCCCCAGTGCAAACGGAAGTCAATGTTTTTCTGCCGGAACAAATCCCAAAACTGAGCGTAATAACTATCAGCGCCATCAGAAACGTTGTTAAAAAACATAATATTCAAACGCAGCGAGTCCTGCCCATAACCGGGGCTAAGCCAAAAGTTGCTGCTCTTTGCCGCAAGCACTTCCACTGTATAATAGCCGGTGGCAGAATACCCATTGGCAGTATAATATTGCTGCAGCGTATCAATCACTGTTTGTGTTTGGCTAATAGGGAACCATAATTCTGTATAAACAAGGTTCATCATTTTATTGCTGAATTCAAATGTATCCATAGGCAAACTGCCAAGCCATGTATCCCAAAAAACCTGCGGGGGGTTAGTGGGGGTATTACAGGGAAAATACATATTGATCATCAAGGGGTACAAATGCGGGGCAATCTCATCTACAATACCCATGAACATTTTTTCTTTCAATGTATTTTCAGAAGGGCTATTGCCAATCAGGTCGTAAAACCACTTGGGCCAGTTAGCAATAAGGCTATAGCCAACGCCGGCAATATCTTCCGAGGGCAGCCTTGAGCCTAATATTTTGGGGAATACCGGATAATAAGGCTTTGGTTTAAAATTAGGCGGTATGCCCGTTTGGCTGTTGTAATCTGATAGCTGCATAGTTCTTGCCCTCCATGCGATAGCACGGTGCAGCGATGCAATGGGCCACCACAATACCCTTGAAAATTCGGTGTTGCTTAAATAATTTTGAAGCGAAGGCTTGCCTGCTGCCCCCGGCCCAAAGAAATCAAATTCGCAATCGGCAACAGCGGTTGTAGCCTCCTGCCCTATGATATTGAATGCCGGCACACACTGCAATGTTACCGAAGTGATAACACCCAGCAAACCCATTGAAACAACAGCGCCATAAAAACTGTCAGTCAAATCTGCCGACTTGTTAAACACATTTACTTTGCCTGTGCCATCCACTATAGTAACTGAAACAATACACTCATCAAACGAATGCTGCATAGTGCCTCCCGATGAACCTGTAGAAATATAACCACCGACAGTTTGATGAATCACATCCGGGATATTTTGCAGCGCCCACCCTTTTGCCTGGTTAAGCTGGTACAATAAATTATTCGTTCCGTTATTACTGAACGAAGCGCCTGAAGGGTCAAATGGGTCAACACCAAGGTTAATGCCTGCGCCAACAGTTACCTGCATATCCGTATCGTTGTAAGAAATTGAGCGCAACTGGTCAAGCTCCATGTTGATGCTTTTGATATTTGACGGCGAAGATGGGTTGTAATCATCAGTATAAACACCGGCATTTACAGATTGTGCAGCGCCACGCACACGAACCTGCAATTTGTTTTGAATGGCATATTGCACAAGGCTCACAACATCCGCTTCGTTTTTTGGATGGTACAAGCCATTTGAATCAGGTGTGGGCAATGTTGGCATGATGAAATGATTTTGTATTCAATGATTGAATGAATGAAATTTTATTTTGCTACAGGTGCTATGCCAAGATGGCCACGCCAGTAATCGTTTACAAATATTTGGTTTGGGTCCATTTTTTCCCTTAGCGCCATCCAGTCGTTCCAATGGTCTTTATAGCAATTCTGCAAATAACTCACGCCCTGCGGCCCTGCGCCGTCAGGCAAATATTTGCCCCAATGCGGCCTGAAATTATATTTAGCAAGCAACGCCCAAAATTTTTGATAGAACGCAACCGGGTCGCCGCTTGTATTGGCAAACCAAAAAACATCAATGCGGATAACATCTGTATTGTATGCAGGGCTTAGCCAAAAGGTGCTTTTCTTTGCTGCATAAATTTCGCAACTAAAAGCCATGGTGTTTTGAGTGCCGGCATTATAAAAATTCAACAAGTCGTTCATTACTGCTTTCGACTGGTTAATATCAATCCATAATTCAGTAAACCATACCGGCATTAGTTTATCGCTCATCTGGTTATCCATCGGCAAGCCCGTGTACCATATATCAGAAAATTGCTGCGGCCCTTTGTTGGCGTTAGTTGGCGTATCAACAGCCACAAACACATCCAGCACCCGTGGGAAAATAACCGGATAAAATAAGGGGTTCACAACAGCTTCAATAATACCTGCTTTATCTTTTCCTATTAAATCTTCAAGCCATGTGGGCCATTGGCCTATAGCGGTAAACAATATATCAGCGCCAAGCGTAGCAGGCACAGCGCTGCCCATAATATAAGGCACTTCCTGATACGGCTTTAGTTCAGGAGGGTTTTTTTGCCCCGTTTTTACATAAGCCTGAGCTGCCCATGCGTCAGCGCCGGCCTTATCTGTGTATGCTGCTTTCCAAACCACCATTTTTTTCACATTCTCCTGCGGCCACCATATCATACGGCTGTAAGGCGTTTGTGTTAAACCGGGGTTTACCTGTGTTTGTTGCTGTTGGAAAAATGCCTGCAGGCTTGGTTTGCCGCCAACGCCATCGCCAAACAAATCAATTTCACAATTGTCAACTGTAGTTGTGGCTTCCTGCCCCATAATATAAAACCTGGGTATGCACTTAAAAGTAGCTGAAACAATAATTCCCATCAACCCCATCGTAGCTACGCCTGCACCATAAAATGGGTCATTGGGGTTGTCAGGCACCGGCTTTGTGAAAGTCGTTTTTACTGCACCGCTAACGCCACAACTGATAATATCAATGCTCAACAATGCTTCGTCAAAAGAAAATTGAGTAGAGCCGCCAGATGAGCCGGTTGACAGAAAGCCGCCCACTGTTTGATGTGTGATGCCTCCAAGGTCGCCAAGGGCCAGCCCTGCCTGGTCAAGCTGGTAAAGCAGGGAGTTTTGCAATGTTGAAATGCCTGTTGGGTCCCATGGGTCTGGCCCCAGGTGGCAACCTGCTTGTACCCATACAGTGCTGTCGCTTGCGTTGATTTTTACATCATACATTTTTGAAAGCATTACATACAAATTATTGCCGGTAGTGCTTTCGTTTTCCAATTTGCCAATGAGCGGAAAGGAATGGGCAGCGCCACGCAGGCAAATGGTTTTACCCTCTGCCTTTGCCTGGTTTACAAGCACCATTACATCGTTTTCATTTTCGGGAAGCCAGTATTCTGCGCCATTTACTACTTGTGAGAGCATGGTAAACTTGTTTGTGTTATAATAAGCGCTTATTACAGCAATAAGCATTCTGAATCAGGTTGGCTTCAAAGAGTGACGCAGTGCTTAATTGACGGGATATAAGAGGGGGTAACAATTAAGCATTCTGTAATATCAAAATATTTTTTTGGTAATCCAAATATATTTTTTGTTTCTTCAATATATACCTGAAGCAAATTTGGGCATTGCTTACAAAATAAAACACAGGTTCGTGGAGGCACAACAGGTAGCAGCCTGTATATATTGAAATATTTTTAAGGTGGCCGGGCGCCTTAAATAAACAAGGGCTTGCAATTAATTGCAAGCCCTTGTTTATTATCTCTGATTGGTTTATCTGCCCTGTACATATTTATTCAAGTCTTCTTTGGATGCATCAAAATCAAACACTTTGTTTACTTTAAAATAATTCCCCTTGTCATAAGCATGCGAATAGGCGAATTTGGCAAACTCCAATTTGCTGTTTTCAAAATCAAACAGCCTGCACAATTCAACAATCTGGTCTGTAGTAAGGCAATTGGCGCCTACTATTGTCTTTGCAGTGCTCATTTTGGTATTTTCAAAATCAGCATCCTGTATAGTGCTTTTAGCTGAAGCAAAGCTGGCAGTGGCCATCGGCTGTGCACAACCGTAAGGCCCATTATAGCCGGGCACATACTCAATCCGTACAGGCACAGTAGTTGTTGAAGCAGGGTTTTGATGCGATGGCATACTGGTTCTTGTTACGTAATCATCCAGTTCTTTCACCATGCTGCTTGTAGGCAAAGCCTTGTACACTTCTTCATAATTATTGGGATCGTAGCAACGGGTGTAGCAATATTTTGCAAGTGCCAGTTTATCGCTGCTCATGTACAACGCATCGCATAATTCATAAACTTGCTGGGCAGTAAGGCAAGATGACTGAGCTATTTTTTCAGCAATAATTTTTCTGCCGGCAGCGGTGCTTTGCGAGCGCACCCTGTCAAGCTGCTGCCTGAACACTATAGCATCCATTGGGTTGCTGCAGTTGCCAATTGTGGCATTTGTGGTGCCCGATACGGTTTGCGTAGTAGTAGTGGTGGTGCTTGAATAAGAACTGCTATTCCTGTCATTCACATTAAAACTTACACTCCCACCCTGCTCATTTACATTCATGTTAAAAGAAACGCCATCGGCATTTGCATTTGGCAGCGGCTCGGTATGGTAAACAATTACCTGCTCTTCAGGGAAGGTATTGCTGGTTGCTATATTATCGAGTGGGATTTCGCCTGCTACTTTTATTACCATTTCAGTTTCGGTTGAGCCCTTTTTCTTTTTTGGCTGGATCTTCCATGATTTTTCAGTGCCTGGCTCAAGCGAAACTTTATCGTTGATAACGCCAAGTTTGCTGTCTTCAAATTTTATTTTCACATTATACTGCATTGGCGCAGCCATTTCTGTGATTTTTACATTGGGAAGCGCCTGCCCGTTTTGCTGTATGCCATTTACAACAAGGTAAAATTTCTCTTCGTTAGGAGTAAAAAAAATCATGCTTGATTTTTGAGCGAAGCAAGCAATGGTGAAAAACAATAATGAGAAAAGGGAGAGTAATTTTTTTTGCATACTGTATGATTTTGGTTTTGGCAGTTTGTTTTGCAATTTTAAAACCAGCCTTTGCAAAACCGGCTGTTTTAAAACTTAATTAACAAAGGTATGGTTTGTGAAGAAGTTACAGCGATTAAAAACAGGATGCTTTATACCCCCTTTATTTGCCAAGCAAAAACAATGCAGCCAAAACCAGAAGAAGCTTTGTTGTAAAAATCAGCCACTCCATCACCGTGCCCCGCCCATTCATCTGCCCTTTGCATCAATTGGTAAAAATGACGTACGAATCAATTCGTTTTTAGTACAGTTTTGCTGCAAATCAACAGCCATGAAAATAATACTACTCTCTTTGCTGCTTATTCTTATTATGAGCGCAAATGCAGCGGCGCAAACAAACAAACGCGGCAACATCAATACTATTGTTGCAAACAACCAGCAAAGCCCCATAGAAAATGCCACCATTGAATTGCGAAAAGCAAAAGATTCTTCCTTAGTAAAAACGGCGCTAACGGATAAAGCCGGGGCGGCAGTGTTTGAAAACATTTTGTATGGGGAATATATTATCAGGGCCGGCAGCGTTGGCTTTGCACCAAAGTACTCTTCGCTTTTTAGTTTATCGTCTGCACAAACAGAAGTTCCATCAATAATCCTGCAACCCGGCGCCAAAGAATTAGCAGGCGTTACGGTTACAAGCCGCAAGCCCTTTATTCAAAAACTGCAGGACCGAATTGTAGTGAATGTAGAAAACAGCATAGTGAATGCCGGCAGCAGTGCAATGGATGTATTGGAGCGCTCCCCAGGCATCAATATTGGCCAAAATGATAATTTCAGTTTGCGTGGGAAAGCAGGCGTTATTATTATGATTGACGGGAAACCTGCGCCAATGTCTGGCAGCGACCTTGCTAATTACCTGCGTGGTTTGCCATCTGCTGCAATTGAACGCATTGATATCATCACCAACCCTTCTGCCAAATATGATGCGGCCGGTAATTCGGGTATTATTGATATCCGCATGAAAAAAGACCAGCGCTTTGGCACTAACGGCACCGCTACGGCCAGTTATGGGCAGGGCATTTATGCAAAAGCCAATGCAGGCACAACGCTAAACTACAGGAACAATAAAATAAACATTTTCGGCAACTATAATTATGCTTACCGCATCGGGCTTAACCATTTGCTGCTCGACAGGAATTTTTATGAAAACGGCGTGTACAATGGCGGCGATTTAAAAGATAATTACGCCAAAATGCCCTTGAATAGCCACACTGGAAGAATAGGGATGGATTTCTTTCCATCGAAAAAAACAATTATTGGCTTTGTGGTGAATGGCAACTTTAGCCATAACACCCGTACCAGCGACAATAACTCAACAGTTATCAACCCGCAAAAGGAAGCGGTAAGCACTTTTAATTCTTATGCTACTAACAATGACCATTCAAACAACTATGTAGCGAACGTAAATTTCAAACATACATTTGACAGCACGGGAAAAGAACTAACAGCAGACGCTGATTATGGCGAATACAAATCCACATCGCTGACAAGGAATGCCACCAGGTATTACAAATTGGATGGTTCGTTATTACAACCAAACTATATACTGGATGGCACCCAGAAAGGCAAACTTGTTTTTAGAACAGCAAAGGCTGATTATGCAAACCCTTTTGGCAAAGGAAGCAAATGGGAAACAGGTTTTAAAACAAGTTAT
>CAYRRL010000041.1:0-12089 GCA_964426665.1 uncultured Ferruginibacter sp.
AAATCATTCCTTCAATAAAAGCAGGATAAGAATGTGCCAGTGCTTCCCAGTTTTGAAACAGGTCACGCCAGTTACCCTGATAATCCAGGATTTTGGAACCATCCGTTTCGTTGGTTGTATTAATAGAGAATTGATTCCAGGGCCTGCTGGGGTCGCCATGCCTGCGGCTGAATTTTAAAGGCAAATATTCAATTGCCAAACGAATGAAGCCCCTGTTGTTTGATTGTTCAGCAATACTTTTTAACTCGAATAAAGAAAATGTTTCTTTTAGTTTAGTAAGGTAAGTTTGCGCTTCTTCAAAAATTTTTTTATTGGCTTTGTGCAGGTAATTGCTGAAATCCCATTTTTCAATTTGATAGTTGTTGTCAAATATCCCCCCACGCATGATGTTGAACAATACATTGGAATAATGGCGGGTATCTTTTAAATTATCAGCCGTTAATTGAAAACTGTCGGCTGCGCCTGTTAATTGGCGCAGGCGCAAACTGCCCGATTCAACATCGCCAATGACTTTTGCAGCCAAATTTTTGTCGCTCTTAACCTGTTCGGAAAGCGAAATAACAGCAGCGTGGCTTTGATTCACATTAGCCACCACCATCCATTTTTTTTCTTGGCCTGCTTTAAGCGTAAAGTTGCTTATTATAAAATATGCGCCCTTTTCGCCCTTTACATCTTCTTCCTGTTCCGCCTTTTTATTCAACCTGAATTGCTGCAACTGCAATGAGGAAAGCAGATGGGTTGGTTTTGCCAATCCTGCACTCCACACAATATTTGCCTTTAATGCTTCGGCAGGTTCGGCTTTATCAACAATAATGGCACTTAAAGCAAATATCCCAACGCCTGTTTCAGCAATTAATTCAGAACGCTTGTAACCATCTGCCAGGTTGCTTGTTTTGGTTTGTAAATCAGCAGGCACGCCATAAGGCAAAATATTTTGCAAGCCGTCTGCTATATCTACTTCTGTCGTGCCACCTGAAAAATTAAGCACCCTTGCCTGCCTTACAAACCCATACAGGTTGCTGCTGCCCCATTCGTATTGAAATGACAATTGCAAGCCGTGATTGATTTCTTCAAACAAAATTTTGTTGCCCCATTTATTTTGATACAAATTCCTTGTTATAGAAAAGTTCCCTTCGCTTCTTACAGAAAAAGGTTCCCATAAAAGCGCTGTTCCATTTTTGGTAACATGCAAAATGGTTTTGCTTCCGGTAACTTCAGCCGACTCTGTTATTTTATCGTCAGTGTAATAAGGGAAGAGGGCGTAATCAGGGTTTTTTCTACCTGCGCTGATGCCGCCATTACTTGCAATAAACAGCCAGTGATTGGAGTCGCTTACAATACTCATAAAAAACGGGCGCATTTCATCGACTGATGAAATTTTAAAAAAAGTTTCGCCATTTATTTCAACCTGGCCAAGGCTCGTTGATAGTGCTGCAACCGGTTTGTTTAATACTGCGTTCACTTTGCTTCGCTTTTTTGTGAGTTAATGCAATTGTGTTTCTGGTATTTATTTTCATCGGTACAAAAGATTCGTTTGGGGAAAATATTGCCATCTCATTATCCTTGTCATTTTTTTATGCAGGGCAATGAGTCAACCGCCTGTTGTCATCAAACAGGTTTTATTGCTGTTTGTACACTTTCACGTAATCCACGTACATGGATTGCGGAAATGGCGTGCCTGTTGTGGGAAACCCAACAAAGTTGCCGCCTACAGCCACATTCAATAAAAGGTAAAAAGGTTTGTTATACACCCATTCGCCGGCAACATCAGCAGGCGTCAGCCGCTGGTACAGGTAATTATCAACGAAGAAATCAATATAGTCTTCGCCCCATTCAACAGCATAGATATGATAATCTGTATCAAACCTCCCTTCTGTAAGGGAATATGCTTTGCCGATAGAATTGCCCCCGGAATAGCCAGGGCCATGTAAAGTGCCATGTGTAACAGAAGGTTGTTGGCCCCGTTGTTCCATAATATCAATTTCGCCGCATTGGGGCCAGGGCTTTGTATCAATGTTTGCACCCAGCATCCAAAAGGCAGGCCAAATACCCGGGCCGTGCGGTGTTTTTATTCTTGCTTCAAACCGCCCATATGCCTGCGCAAATAAATCTTTTGTTTTAATCCTTGCGGATGTAAATCCTGCGCCTGCAAAAGATTCGTTTCTTGCTGTAATGATAAGTTTGCCGTCTCCATCCAATGCAGCATTGGAAGAGCGGTTGGTATAATACTGCAATTCACTATTCCCCCAGCCGCCTGCGCCAATATCAAACACCCATTTAGTGCCATCAGGCGTTGCCCCTGCAGCCCCGTTGAAATCATCGCTCCATGCCAGCTTCCAGTTTCTTTGCGGCAAAGTTTGAACAGCTTCTTTTTTGCAACTAAAAAGCGAAACAGAAATTATAGCCAATAAACTTATGCGGAAGAGAAGTTGTATGCGGCTGTTTATATTTTGTAAAAGCATAAAATTATTTTTTAGCATTATCATTTTGTGTTGTGCTTTTTGCATTGTTCATTAATGGAAAACAATATTGTCAATATAGATTGTCCCGTTGCCATCAAACTTAAACTGGAACACATTGTTCAGTGCCACTGTTGGCGTAAAATGCGTCAATGGTATGTCAACGCTGTTCCAGCCGTTTGCTGTGGGAACGGGCAATGCATAAGCCTTTTCCCATGGCGCAGCGCCGCCCGCTGAGCCCGGAGGGCAAATGAGGTAAATGTTGAGCGCATTGGAGTTGGCGGTATAATAATCAATATGCAGCGATGTTTTACCCGACACATCCTGGTTGCTTCCAAACTGCAAACCCTGATAGTTCAATCCTGTGTAGAGCAAAGTATTATTTCCTGACACAGGCGTTTGCGTTACCACGGTTGCCTGCCCCCAGTTAGGGTTCAAATCAGAACCGGCAACATTTGTGTAGGCATCACTGAAAATTGAGATGACATTTGCAGCAGGATATGCAGGTGTTGGCGCTGCTACGGCTGGCGCCGGTGGTATTTTCCAGAAATAAATGTTGTCAAGATAAATATCGCTGCCGCCGCCGCCGTCAAATTTAAACTGTATGATATTGTTTAATGCAACAGGAGAAAATGCTGACAACGGGATGTCGGCACTGTTCCATCCTGATGTGGGCACGCTCAGTGTATAAGGCGTTTCAACCGGGCCCGGGCTTATGAGATATACCTTTAATTCAGCCGCATTGGAAGAATAATAATCCAGGTGCAAATAGCTGTAAGATGACACATCCTGGTTGCTGCCTAGCTGTAAGCCCTGGTAATTAAAATTGGCATAATACAATGTGTTGTTTCCGGCAATAGGTGTTTGTGTAACAACAGTTGACTGGCCCCAGTTTGGGTTATAGTCAGAGCCGCCAACATTGGTGTAGGCATCGCTGAAAACAGACAATACGTTTGCCGCAGCTAAAGTGGGGGTTGGCGCAGCAGTTGTTGGCGCTGTCGGGTTTTTATAGAAATAAACATTGTCAATATACAGGTTGGGCAATGTGCCTGAAAGAACCATTTGTGCAAGGTGCCCCCTTGTGGTAAGCCCGGTAAATTGCGACAAAGGAATGTCAAGGCTAATCCAGTTGTTTGAAACCAATTGTGGTGCTGTAATTGTAATTTCATGCTGCTTGTCATCGCCGCCGCCAAATACACCGTCAGCGCCAAAGTCAACCAGCAACACTTTAAAATTGTTGGGTGCACTGGTGGCGTCTGGCGTCCAAATGTCCATATGGAAGAATCGCATCGCATCGGCATTAATGGTTGGGTTGGTAAATTCAATGCCCACAAAATTTAAACTGCGGTAGCGGATAACATCATCGCCTGCCACCTGTATAAAGAAGTTATCAGCAGTAGAAAACTGCCAGCGGGTGTTCCATGTGTTCACAGGAACATTAGTGTAGGCATTGCTGTAAAGCGAGATAACATTGGCAGCATCTTTTGTTGGCACAGGCGCTGCCGTTGTTGGCTTCACCGGCGCACCTGTAGAAGTGAGTGCCAAAGAACCTGTTGCCGCCCTGCCGCTAAGTTTTGCAGTAATGGTTGCATTGCCTGCATCCACAACCGAAATGATGCCATTTGTTTCCACGCCTGCCACACCCGGTGTTGATGATGCAAACTCAAAATAGTAAGGCGAAATATTTACAACCTGGTTTACGCCAGTTGGCAAATTTGCCGTTGCCTGAAGCCCGTCAATATTTATTTTGTCGCCGGTTTCTGCATTGGGTGTTGTTTTGGCCTGGCCGTTAAAAATAATTCCTGTTACAGCGCCCAGGCCCGGCAGTTTTTCAAATTTCACTTCATCAATCCAGAAAGTGTAGCCACGCCCGTTTTCAGGCCCGGCAGAATAATACATCAACCCTTTTTCAGCAGTAAGCTTTGCTGCATCAGGAATAGGGATGATTACTTTTTTCCAGTTGCTGTTTATTTGAAGCCCATTTAGTGTAACCAAATATTTTGATTCGCCCAGGTCGTTGCCAAAACCAATCACGCCAATGGTGGCTGGCTGTGTTGCCTTGATATAAAATGTAAGTGCATTGTAGCCTGAAAGGTTCCTGCCTGTCTTGCTGAAAAACACGCCGCCGGCATAAGAGCCATTAGGGCTGTTGGCATCCGGCACTGCAAATTTCATTGAAGCAATGGAATTGCCATAGGCAACTTGCCTGTCCACATCAAATGCTTTTACATCAGAGCCGCCAAAAGCCGCATAAGCAAGGTCGCCTGTGAAGTCGTCAATAAACACCTCGCCCTTATCAGGGTATTGCACGGCTTGCAAATCAGCAATGTCCCTTTTTTTGCAGCCGAAAAAAATGAGTGTTAATAAGGCAAACACAATGATGTTTACGTTATGTATGTTGTTTACTTTTTTCATATAGCTGTTATTTACCAATGTTTATTTGAATATATGTCCTTATCTCCCACTCGTTGCCATCAGGGAAACCAATGGCATTCGGGTCGGGCACCCAATTGCCCGCTGCGTCAAGTGTTTTGACAGGGGAATATCTTGGTGAATATTTGTTTAATGTCCTGTAAGTCCCCCTCACGCCAACTTTTGTGGATGGAAGCACAAACCAGTCTGGTTTTCCGATTTCAGTTGAGATATCGCCAATTAACTGCATTGGAAAAGTGAGGTTAAAGTCACGGTGATAGTCAAACGGCCCCCAATCGTTGAACTTGGCAATGGTTGTAAGTTTTACTTTTTTATAAATCGCCCTGATGTCAACACCAGTCCTGTTGATAGTGCGTTTGCTGTTTCCGTTGGCCTGTCCGTTGCCGATATAAAAGTTGGCAATTAAACCAAAATTGGGGTTGAGTTTTGAAACAAACCTTGTGTTTACCTCCCAAAGGTCTTCAGCAGGCACTGCGCCGGGAAATGCAAACAATGTCCTTCCGTTTGCCAGGATACCAATTGCGGCATCCATTGTGGTAGGCAGGTGGCGGTAAACAAAATCGGCGCTCATGGCAAACTTTGCATCCTCTGCCCTGTCGTTGTCCCATTCATACATCCATGTTGCCGGGGTAGGGTCATACGTTAGCAAGAGTTCGCCGCCAACGGTTTCCCTGTTTGAACGAACAGAGAAGGGGTCGTCCAAAATATTTCTTGGCCTTCCCGGCGCAAGCACATCAGAAGGTATTGGCCCTTCTATTGGTTTTTGCCAGAGGAAGTTCGGCGCAATTTGCAGTTTGCCTGCGCTTACGGTGAAGCCGCTTAGCACATTGTACATATTGCCGCTGCCAACATCTTTTAACCGCCAGCCGGTAAATGTTCTTGTCGCATCTGGCCCACCGTTGGCAACAAGCCCCATATATGATGCCTGCCCGTACCAGTTGAATAGGCCGCCTGCATAAGTGAATTTTATTTTGCCACCGAAATTGTCTTCAGCTTTTATTTTGTCCTGGTAAACAGTTTTTACGCCGCCGGTTTCCCTTGTCAATTGAAATATGCGCCCATTTAGCGGCTGCCCTGCCCAAAGGCCGCCAAGGTCTAAACCAAAGTTTCCAAATTTTCTTGCTATGCTAATGGCAGCTTTTCTTGTTTTGGGCTGCGGCACTGCAATAGAACTTTGTATACCACTGAGCTGTGTAATATCTTCATGAAAAATCCCCGATACATCAAAGTGGGCAATTTTGCGGCTGTATTTTAATAAAACAGCAGGGTTTGCGCCCCACCAGAGTTCCGGGCCAAAGGCAACTTTCAAGCCTTTGAGCGCCCGTTTGCCTTCTACTTCAAAGCCATAAGGCGCTTCGCCATTGTAAATATCTATGTTGGGGCCATAGTTGGCTTCCTGGTAAAGGCCAAAGAAATCACCTTCGTACTGCCAGTGGTAATGGCCAGTGCGGTAAAAGCCTGTCAGTTTAAAATCTTTTGCATCCCAATTAAAACTGCCCCGGTAAAGCTGCACCCTGTTGTTGGAAATAATTTGCTGCTGGCCTGTTGGTGTATTCACTGTTATCTTTCTTCCCCGGTTTTCATAAAACACTTCATCAATCGGGTTTTCGGCCACATTGCCCAGTACATTGAACTGTACATTTGCGGTTACATTTGGGGCAGGTTTTGCTGTTACTCCTACAAACATTGACTGCATGTGGTCAAAGCCCAGCCTTGTTGGGTATTTTGCTTGCGGCACTTCGCCTGATGTGGGTGTTTCAATAAGGCTGCCGCCTGTATTGTATGTTGTAAAGTTGATGCCAAGGTTGCTGATAAACACCTTGCTTTTGTCATTGCCTTCCTGTGCTGCTTTATCGCCCCTTGCCCTTAACACAGCATCAGCCAATGCTATATTATCAGCGTATGCCTGAACAGATTTGCCTGCCGAAGCGTATGGGTTGAATTTGTGTACTTCTTTCAATGCATAATATGCAGCACGGGGGTATAATTCATAAGTGCCCATATCGTTGCTAAGCCCTTTTGCACAAATGCCAAACCACTCTTCATTCATGTTATTTTCACCGGGTTTGTAATCATTAAGGTAGCCGCCATTTGACCATGATGCGGCCACATCATGCTCATCCAGGCTAGAAGTCTGCCCTGTTTTCCACCAGCCATCGCTGAACTGGAAGGTGAATCCGCCGAGGCAATTGCCTGCACCGCCCATACCTGCAGCATTTGCATAAATTTCCTTCCAGTTGGCTATAAGGTATTTTGCCTGAGCTTCCTGGTCTTCCTGGTTTTTAATTGTGTTGTATGCATCGGAGCCAAATTCTGTAAACATAAGCGGCTTGCCGTTTTCTTTTTTCACACGGTCAAATAAATCTGTGAAAGACATACCCCGGTAGCTGTTGATTCCGAGTATGTCTGCATCTTTGCACTCTTTTGTGATAATATCAAGGAAAAGCAAGTCGCCATTGCAAATGGCAATTGGGTGCCCTTTGTCAATAGCTTTCATTTCAACGGTTGCTTCGTTGAATAATTTATAGAGGTGCTCCGCATCTTTTGTGGATTGCCTTTCTGCTACTGGTATGTTTTCTGTTTCTGCGCCACGCCAAAAAAGGCCATAGTTGTTTTCGTTGCCCAATAAAAACAGCAACAGGCCCGGAGTGTTTTTATACTCATCCGCCATTGCTTTCACTTCTTTTAAAAGCAATTCTTTTACCAATGGGTTGGAGTAATCAGTATTGGCCACCCATGCGCCTTTCAATGTAAGCCCATACCGGCCAAAGGAATGGTTGAGCATGGTGTAGATGCCGTAGTTGTCGTATATATATTGCACCCATTTTGCCGGCACGCCCACATACTGGCGGATGCAATTGACACCCATATTTTTCAGCAAGGGCATTTCATAATCAAGCGCCGCTTTAATTGTAGCGTCGGTTTGCTTCCACAGGCTGTAAGAATAATTGGTGCCCACCGGAAAATAATCCCAGTTCATACCATTAATGATAATGTCGTTCCCATTAACCTGCAACCGGAAACCATTTTCTGACTTTTTGACGTTAACTGAAGCTTCTTGTGCGTAGGAGGAAGTACATGCAAGCAGCACAAGCAAACTGAAAGTAAGTTTTCTCATATAGCAATATTTAAAAGTTTTTGCCAAACCGGGCTACCGGGCAAATTAAAAAGCAAACAGAAAAAGCAATACAACTTTATGCGTTCGCACCTTACCAGAAAAGCCCTGAATGACCAGTGTAAAAGTATAACCTGAAATCGCCGTGCTCCAAAAAAAGAACCGCATCACTACTACTACAATTATTGCAAACACCTACCTTTAGCTATAAATCACTACATCACTGCTACATCATTACACTCTATATCCCAAATTGTTGATTTTTTTAAAAAAATTACCGCTGCCATTTTTTTCCATTCTTTTTTTATGTGGAAAAGGGGTTAGCCAAAACCCAATTGGGCAAATGGAACTGAGTAGTTACTCCCGTTTGCAGTACACAGCCGGCACCCAAAGCTGGGCTATGGCACAAGACTCAAAGGGGCGGTTGATGATAGCCAATAATGAAGGGTTGCTGGCCTACGATGGTACAAATTGGCAGCTTTACCCTGTGCCCAATGGAACAATCCTAAGGTCAATTGCCCTTGCCAATGATGGCAAATTATATGCAGGCGCACAAGACGAACTGGGCTATTATGCCCCCAACACATCAGGCCAGTTGCAGTTTACTTCACTTAAAAACCTGCTGCCTGAACAGGAAAAAAACTTTACTGATGTTTGGGAGGTAAAAGCCGCCGGCAACGAAATTTTTTTCCGTACAAAATATAAAACCTTCCGGCTGCACAATGGCACAATTTCAATTTATAAGCCTGGCTCGGCCTGGCTGTCATTATTCAAACACAATGGCCAGGTGGTAGCACATGATGAACAAAAGGGGCTGCTAATTTTTCAAAATGGCGAATGGCAGCCTTTTATTGACAGCAAATTATTGCCGGCCGGTTTTATTGTTACCGATGCAATGCCCTATCATAAAGACAGCAGTTTAATTTCCACAACAAGAAACGGCTTGTTTGTGCTGGCAAAAAACAGCCTTCTGCCATTTACGCTCAGCCCGCCGCTGGCACAGCAGCATTATACATGCCTTGCTGCCGCAGATGAAAACAGCTTTTGGGCAGGCACCTATTCAAAAGGCATTTACCACATTAATTCAAAAGGCGAAGCGCTTGAAAACATTGACAGCAAAAACGGCCTTCCCAACAACACCGTCCGTTGCCTGTATGCCGATAAAAACGGAGATGTATGGACAGGCCTTGACAATGGGCTTGCCTTTCTTGCCTGCAACAATGCTGTAAAACACGTGAGCCCTGCTGCATTTAACAATGGCAGCGGTTACAGCGTAAAACACTGGAATGGCAACTTATACTTTGCATTATCAACAGGCCTGTATTGCTTGCCGCTGCCCCCCGGCACTACCAGCCTTGGCTCGGTAAACAAAGAGCCGCAACTGATATTGGGCGGGCAAACATGGAATATATCAATTGTAAATAACCAGCTTCTGGTTGGGCGTGATGACGGTTTCTGGAAAATAAATAACCAACAGGCAAGTTTAGTTTCATCCAACACTGGATATTGGGCATTTGAAGCCATCCCTAATACTTCGCCGGCAATGATTGCTGCCGGCAATTATTGGGGCGTGCGTTTGTACCAGAGTGAAAACGGCAATTTTTCCGATAAAGGCCCGGTGGAAAAATTTTCGGAATCCAGCCGCTATATTGAAATGGATGATAAATATATCTGGGTATCACATCCTTACCGGGGCATTTTCCAAATAAGCCTTGCCGACTATTCCACCACATTGTTTACTCAAAAAAACGGGCTGCCGGCAGATTTGGACAACCATGTATTCAAAATAAAAAAACAAATAGTATTTGCCACCACAAAAGGCATTTACCAATACGATGCCGCCAGCGGTAAAATAATACCGGCAAAAGAATATGCGGCCTTGTTTGGCAATATGCCTGTGCGTTACTTAAAGGAAGATGAAAAAGGGAATATATGGTTTGTGCAGGGCAAAATGACAGGCGTGGCCGACTACAGCCAGGCCAAGCCTTTTATTTATTACATCCCCGAATTAAAGAACCTTATCCTGAGCGGCTTTGAAAACATCTATCCGTACAATACACAGAATGTTTTTATAGGGAGCGAAAGCGGTTTTTATCATATTAACTATGAGAAGTACCGGCAGAACATCCTGCCTGTAAAACCATACATTACCACGGTGCAGATAATTGGGCAGGGGGACAGCGTTTTGTTTGGGGGCTATTCCATAGAACAAAAAGAAAGCAGCAAGCCGCTCGCCATTCCTTATGTATGGAATTCGCTGCATTTCGGATATGCTGCCTCGTTATATGGGCGGCGGTCGGCAGAATACAGTTACTATTTAGAGGGTTTTGATAAAGGTTGGAGCAACTGGGGCAGCAGGCCTGAGAAAGACTACACTAACCTGCCCGAAGGCAAATACACTTTCCGCATTAAAGCAAGAAGCGGCCCCACAGCTGCAGAGCCGGAAGAATACAGGTTCAGCTTTTCCATACTGCCGCCCTGGTACAGAACCATCTGGGCTTACCTGCTGTATGCTGCAGCAGTGGCTGCATTTTTATTCGCACTGTTTAAATACCAGGGCAAGCGGCACCATCGCAGGCAGGAAGAGCGCCGTAATGCCGACCAAAAAAAATTTGAAGAAGAGCAGCGGCAACTTGCTTACCAGCACCAGCTTGAATTAGAAAAATCTGAAAAAGAATTGATGAAATTGCGGAATGAGAACCTTGAAGCAGAAATTGAATTCAAAAACGCAGAACTGGCCAGTACCGCTATGAACCTGGTGCAGAAAAAAGAATTTCTTTTGAAAATTACAGATGAACTGAACAAGCTTAACAAACCAGGGAAAGACACTATTGAAAACACTGAATTAAAAAAGATTATCCGAAGCCTTGGGTCAGAAGAAAAACTGGATGAGGAGTGGAAACAATTTTCCATACACTTTAATAAAGTGCACAGCGATTTTTTAGTAACGCTTAAAAACAAACACCCCAACCTGAGCGCCCATGAACTAAAACTTTGTGCTTACCTCCGCATGAATTTAACGAGCAAAGAGATGGCGCAACTGATGAGTATTTCTGTGAGGGGAGTTGAAATTAACCGCTACCGCCTTAGAAAAAAATTACAACTTCAGCCTAAAGAAGATTTGTTCCAGTTTTTGTTGAGTGTAGAGGCATCAAACAAAAGCAATTCATAAATGACAGCATGATAATTAAGCGAAGCGCATTTTATTTCATAAAAACCTTTTTCAAAAACCCATCAATACAATGCACTGTTGGGCCAAACCACGGGTGGAACAAACAAAATGTATGCGGCGAATTTTCAAAGCTGTGCACTTCAGAATAAATATTGTTTTCATCCAGCACTTTTATGTAATCATCCCTTCCTGCATGCATGGGCGCAACTGAGCTATTAATAAACAATGCAGGCGGCGCTTGTTTGCTTACATGCGTTAATGGCGATGCTTCTTCCCACAAAGCAAGGCTGTCTTTTTTTGCAACCCCAAACCACTGTGTGGCGGCAGAAAGTTTTTTGCTATCGTTTCCTTCGCTGCTTTCCGGATGTGTAAAAGACAGGGTGCCGTCAATATCAACAACTGCGTTTACTTCAGATGAAAAATTGTTGTTGCAGCCTTTTGGTTCAAATTTTTCAATACCTGCCGTTGTGCCAACAAATGCCGCTATTTCACCGCCTGCGGAAAAGCCTAATGCCGTTATTTTAGATGCGCCTATATTATATGCATCAGCATTTTCCCTCACCCATTTAATGCTTGCTTTAATATCAAAAACAGCTGCGGGGAAAAGAGCTTCTGTTGAAAGCCTGTACTCAGGCGTAAAACAAGTATAACCCTGCAGGCACAAACTTTGCGCCAGCGGGTAATGCATAGCCCTGTTCCCGGAACGCCAGCCCCCTCCATGGATAATTATGATAGCAATCCCGTTTGATTTAGCCTTATCCACCGGGCAAAAAATATCTAGCAATAATTTTCTTCCGTTTAAATCACAATACACAACATCTTTTTGCTCTTTTATCTCATTTGAGTGAATTCCAGCGGCAATGCTGATGCCGGGATAATTTTTCAACGCTTTTGCATAAGCGGTGTAAAC
>CAYRRL010000042.1:0-11960 GCA_964426665.1 uncultured Ferruginibacter sp.
GGGTGCAATATGTTTTGAAGCTGCTTGTAATTTATGGCGTGCTTTATTTTGGCACGCTTGCCATTATTGGCCTTAGCGCCCCGGGAGGGTTTTACAGCCCGTTTGTGGCAAAGTATTTAGATTACCCTTCGCTGCTGCGAAAAGCGTTATTGTATTCCTCAGACGGCCTGTTGAAACTATGGGGCTACCCAAGCGAAATAGATGCGCCATTTAAAGTAAAATTCCACGGCGGGCACGGCATCAATGTAATATATGGTTGCCTCGGCACTGGTGTTACAAGTTTTTGGGTTGCCTTTATTGCTGCCAACGAAGCTGCGCTAAAGAAAAAATTTTTTTTCATCACCGGGGGCGCCATTGCCATATTTATAATTAATGCTGCAAGGATGGCGCTGCTGGTTATTGTTTCCAATGGCAAACGGGAAAGGCTGTTTGAAAATAACCACCACACTTTTTTTAATATTGCCGCCTATTGCTTAATACTTTTTATGATGTACCTGTTTGGCAAAAACAGTAAAAAAGAAAAGCCGGCAACATAAACCATTGAAAAGAAAAAAACTGCTGGTGCTTGTTGATTGGTTTTGGCCCGGGTACAAAGCCGGCGGCCCTGTTAAGTCGTGCATTAACCTTTGTGCAGCGCTTAACAAAGAATACGATATTTATTTGCTTACAACAGATACCGACCATGGCGAAACGAAACCTTATGAAGGCATAACACCCAACCAGTGGCTATACAACCATGCATTGAATGTGCATGTGTATTACGCCCAAAAAAAAGGCTTGGGCGTCCGGCAGCTTGCAAACCAAATTGCATCAGTAGATGCTGATATTGTCTATCTAAACCATTTGTTTTCGCCCAGGTTTGTCATTTACCCATTGTGGCTTGCCTTTAAAAGAAAAATCAAATCCCGAATAGTTGTTTGCCCCAGGGGCGCTTTATACAACAGCGCCCTGTCTGTAAAAAAATATAAAAAAATCCCGTTGCTTTTTTTGTACAAGCAACTGGCCATTCATAAGCTGGTTACTTTTCATGCCACTAATAAAAGGGAAGAAGCGGCCATACAAAAATATTTCCCCGGCAGCAAAACAGTGGTAGCAGATAATTTGCCTTCGATGGCCCAGCTGCCTTTTGAAAGCGTTGAAAAAAAGGCTGGCTCATTGAAATGTATTTTTATAGCGAGGATTGTACCGATAAAAAACCTTTTGTTCCTGTTGCAGGCATTAAAAGAAACAAAGGATGCACAAATTGAATTAACCATTGCCGGGCCAATAGAAGACGAAACCTATTGGGCCGAATGCAAAAAACATATTGCAGCATTGCCGCCAAATATTTCAGCAGATTACATTGGGCCAAAGGCCAATGATGAATTAGCCGGTTTAATACGCCGCCATCATTTATTTGTATTGCCAACCACAGGCGAAAATTTTGGGCATTCCATATTTGAAGCTATGCAGGCAGGCAGGCCTGTGCTGATAAGCGACCAAACGCCATGGCTTCATTTGCAGCAGTACAGCGCAGGATGGGATTTGCCTTTGAAGTTCCCGGAAAAATTTACAGCCGCCCTGTTGCAAATGGCCGCAAGCACACAGGAAGAGTTTGATGTTTTGGCAAAAAGCGCCTGGCAATTTGCCAGCAGGTTTATTAATAACCCGGATAATTTGAAACAATACCGTATTTTGTTTGCATGAGCCAACTTAAAAAAGTAAACAACGCTGCTTACAAAACCACCATTAATATTGGTGCAGGAAAGCTGAAACAGGTTTGCTGGTATTTTACCAATATTTTGTTTTTCAAAAATTCATTAAACATCAGCTCGGGCCTTAAAGTGTTTTTGCTGAAATTGTTTGGCGCAAAAATTGGCAGGGGCACTGTAATAAAACCAGCAGTGAATATTAAATACCCATGGAAACTGCAAACAGGCAACCATGCCTGGATTGGAGAAGAAGTGTGGATTGATAATTTATCCGATGTAGCAATTGGCGACAATGCAACGCTTTCGCAGGCTGCCATGGTGCTAACGGGCAGCCATGACCATACAAAAGAAACTTTTGATTTTATTTCATTGCCGGTAGTAATTGAAGAAGGCGCATGGATTGGCGCAAGGGCTGTGGTATATGGCGGCGTTACTGTTGGTTCGCATGCAATACTTGGTATTAATGCTGTAGCCGAAAATAATTTGCAGCCTTACACCATTTACAAAGGCAACCCGGCTGTGCCGGTATTAAAAAGGAATATTAGTTAATTACTGCTCTTGAATTCGCAATTCACCTTTCAGGTAAATATTAGCCCCGGCGATGATAAATATGCTGCCATCAATGTAAGGGAACTGGCTAAATACCATTTGCATATACCCAGCCGTTTGCTGGTTGTTGATTGCTGCAAGCCACAAAAAACAAAATTGGTTGACCCTGTTAAGCGCTTCCCTGAGCCTGCCTTTTCCAAACGTGTGGAGAACATGTGTTTGCTGGCAGAACAGTTGAAAAATGAAGGCTTGTTTACGGATGTCTATTTTATCAGGCCCGGCGACAAACTGCTGAAAGAACTGGCAAAAAAATATTTGAACAATATTGTGCATACAACTCATGGCGCAGGCGGCACGGCGCAAATGAGTTACTGGGCTGCAATAGAATTGGTAAATACCAGGTATGTGCTGCACTATGATGGCGATATGTTTTTTTACCAGGAGTGTGGCTATGAATGGTGGCAGGAAGCCGCAGCCATTATGGATAAGGACGAACATTATTTATTTGCGGCGCCACGCTTTGCGGCACCCACGCCGCTTGCCGGCGATATGCCGGGGCTGTACAAAAGCAAAATGATAACAGTGAAAGAAGGGTATTGGGAGCACAAATGGTTTAGCACAAGGCTTTTTTTAACAGACAAAGAAAAACTTGGAAAAGAGCTGCCCTTAGTAAAAGGCAAATTGATGATGGAGTTGCTGCTGCGTAAATTGCCGTTCAGGGCTTTTCCACTCGACCCTGAAATTATTATTTTTAAACGTTTGTGCTTAGCAAAACATTACAGGCGTATAATATTGCAGTCAAAAAAGGCATGGAGCATGCACCCGCTTGATAAAAGCGGGCCATTTATTAACATGGTGCCAGGCATGTGGGATGCTGTGAAGCAAAACAAATACCCAGAAGGGCAAGGCGGTTGGGAAGATATCGTTACGGAGGCGTGGGAAAATTATTTAAAAAAGTAAAACAAGGTTCAGATAAAATATTGGGGATGCGAAAAGTTATAAAAGAAATAAAAAAACTATTTAGAAGCTGGGGTTTTGATATTGTGAGCAACAAAAAAGCCAAACTCAGCAACAGGGATTTGATTGACCATGATATTAAAGTAGTAATAAAGAAAGACAACCCTGTAGTGTTTGATATTGGCGCAAACAAGGGGCAGAGCATTGAGCTTTATAAAAGCTTGTTTAAAAATGCCACTGTGTATTCCTTTGAACCCAACCCTGAACTGCAGGAAATACTTTTAAAAAAATACCATGGCAGGGGAGATGTAATTATTAACCCTGTGGCGCTTGGGGAAAGAGATGAAGACAACGAGTTTATTATTTTTGAAAACTCAGAGTTGTCTTCGTTCAAGCCAATGGAATCAAATAAGCTTAATCCTTTTTCAGGCGAAAAAATAAAAACCAAATCAGTTACACAGGTTTTGACACTTGACACTTATTTGAAAAAGAACAACGTTGAATCAATTGACTTATTAAAAATAGATACACAAGGCTACGAATTTGAAATACTTAAGGGCAGCTTAAAAACGCTGGAGGCAAAAGTTATTAAAAATATCTACCTTGAATTGACGCTTGTGCCGCTTTATAAAAACCAGTCAAATTATATTGATGTCATCAGTTTATTGGATAAGTATAATTACCAGCTTGTTGGTTTTTACGAAATGCGCCGTTACAATAATTATATAGAATGGGCAAATGCCCTTTTTACGTTGGTAGAAAAATAATTTCATTTACGAAGGCGCAAAAAATAAGTTGCCTGTATGTACAAAAATGCCCGTTGAGAAATATATAAATAAAACGACAGGTTCGTCTATCCACCACCGCCTTATCAAGCAGGCGCTTACCATCCGCACGGTGGAGGAAAAATTTTTGTCTTTGTTTTCCGAAGGCAAGCTGAACGGCACTGTGCATACATGCGTGGGGCAGGAGTTTAGCGCACTGGCGTTTGCAGGGCAACTAAAGAAAAAAGATTTTGTTTTCAGCAACCACCGCTGCCACGGGCATTATATTGCTTTTACCGGCGACGTAAAAGGGCTGATAGCAGAATTGCTTGGCAAGGCAAGCGGCACCTGTGGCGGCATTGGCAGCAGCCAGCATTTATGCAACAATAATTTTTTCAGCAACGGTATACAGGGTGGCATCGTGCCCGTGAGCGCAGGTTATGCGTTAGGCAATAAATTAAGGAAGAACGGCGCCATAGGCCTTGTGTATATTGGCGATGGCACATTGGGCGAGGGCACATTGTATGAAACAATGAATATCAGCAGCAAATGGGAAATACCCTTGCTGATTGTGTGCGAAAATAATTTTTATGCACAGAGCACGCCACAGGGCGTAAACCTGGCAGGCGATATACGGGCAAGGGCAGAAGCATTTGGCATCAAAACTTTTAAGGGGCATACATCTGCGCCTGAGCAATTAATGGATGATGCAAGAACTGCCATTGAGTATGTAAGAAATGAAGCAAAGCCCTGCTTTTTTTTGGTAGAAACATTCAGGCTCAACCCACATTCGAAAGGCGATGATGACAGGCCTGCTGAAGAAATACAATCATACAGGGACAAAGATTACCTTACTATTTTCAGTAAAGAGCAATCAGAATATTATGCCAATTACATGGACAGCATCAGCAAAGAAGTGAATGAAATGGCTGGGCATATTTTACAGGAAAGGGAACTGGCAATTGAAGAATATTATGAACCGGGAGAAAATACAAACAGCGATAGCTGGCTGCCGGCAAAGCCAATCAATAAACGGCAGGTAGAATTGCTGAATAATTTCTTTAGGGAAAATATTGTAAAAGATGAGAGAATGGTGTTTGTTGGCGAAGATATTTTGTCGCCTTATGGCGGCGCATTTAAAGTGGCAAAGGAATTGTCGTTTCTTTCGCCTGAAAGAGTTTTTTCTACGCCAATTTCTGAGTCTGCCATTGTTGGTATTTCAAATGGGCTTGCATTAAATGGCTTTAAGCCCTTTGCAGAAATTATGTTTGGCGATTTTGTTACGCTTGCATTCGACCAGATACTGAACCATGCCAGCAAGTTCCACCACATGTTCAATAAAAAAGCCAATTGCCCTGTGGTGGTGCGTACGCCTATGGGCGGCAGGCGTGGTTATGGACCAACACATTCGCAAACACTCGATAAGTTTTTAGTTGGCATTGACAATATAAAAACCGTGGCGCTCAATACTTTTTTTGACCCAACCATTATTTATAATGCTGTCCTTAAAGAAGATCACCCCGTAATTGTAATTGAAAACAAAACAGATTATGGAAAAAAAATATTGCACCACCAGGCTGCCAATTATGTGTATGAAATAAACGAAGACGAATACCCTGTGGCACAGGCAAGGCCAGCAGTGTCGGTACCTGATATAACTATTGTGGCGTATGGCGGTATGGCTGATACAGTGAATAGTTTGCTTGCCAACATTTTTTTGGAAACAGATTTAAAACCAGAGTTGATTGTGCCTTCGTTAATTTCATGTTTGCCTGTAAGCATTATCTCAAAGTCTGTTGCAAGAACAGGAAAGCTGGTGGTGATTGAGGAGGGCAGCGCTTATGCAGGCATAGGGGCAGAGCTGATTGCACAAGTAACAGAGCAATCAGATGAAAAAATTAAAGCCAGGAGGATTGCCGCATTGCCCGTGCCGATACCTTCTGTAAAATCGCTGGAGCATACTGTGCTGCCCGACAAAGAGAGGATTATTGAAGAAATTAAAATGCACTTTGCATAATGCCAATTGTACAGGAAATAAAAGTGCCGCTGCTGTCTGTTAATGACACCGCACTCACTGTGGTGGACATGCCATTCGCCCATGGGGCCCATGTGAAAAAAGGCGATATCGTCATCGTGTTTGAATCCTCCAAAACAACTTATGATGTAGTGGCAGAGGAAGAAGGGTACATTTATTATTTGTGCGAAACAGGCCAAGACTATGAAGTGAACGAAATGATTGCTAATATTTATAAAAGCAAGGAAGACATACCGGCATTACCCGAAACGAAAACAAAGAAAGCTGTAACAGCCGCAGCTAAAGAACACTTTGACGAGGCGGAAGCTATTTGGGAAGGCGATACGATGTTTTCGCCAGCAGCCATTGTATTAATGAAGAAAAATAATCTGGATGCAGGCTTGTTTAAAGGAAGGGATTTTGTAAGCAAAACCGATGTGGAAGAAAAGCTTGGCATAACCAGAAAAGCAAAAAACCAGGAAGGCAAAGCAGGCAAAGGGGTGCAGGCGCTGACGGTAAATGCAGGCAAAGTGATTGTTGAAAAACTTTCTTCCAATAAAAAAAGGGAGATTGATTATTTAAGCAGCATACAGCAAACAGGGCTGACGAGCACTATCAACACCATGGTGGAAACCGGAGGGTTGTTTGTGCATATCAACAACTCGTTGCAGTATTTAAAAAATTCCCTGCTGCCGGTAGTTATTTATGAAACGGCAAGGCTGCTGGAAAAATACAAAGCGCTTAATGCTTATTTCACCGGCGACAGCGTGGCTTATTACAAGCAGGTAAATGTTGGCTTTGCTATTGATATTGACAAAGGGTTGAAAGTTTTGTCGGTAAAGAATGCTTCTTCCAAATCAATTAAAGAAGTAGAAGAAAACATCATGGCATTGTCGAACAAATACATTGACGATGCATTGCAAATAGAAGACCTGAGCGATATTACTTTTACCATTACGGATTTATCTGCCGAAGGCGTTCATTTTTTCCGCCCGTTAATCAATATGATGAACAGCGCTATTTTGGGCGTGTCGGCCATTGATGAAAAACTGCAGCGCTGCATCCTCACCATAACATTTGACCACCGGGTTACAGAAGGCAAACTGGTGGCTCAATTTTTAAACGAGTTAAAAGAGAGGATTGAATCATATAAATCGCCTCACCATACAAACCCCAATCAAAACATCGCCTGTTTTAAGTGCTTTAAAGAATTAAAAGATGATGTAAGCGATGTTGGGTTCACAAAATGTATCACGCCAAAAGGGGAGGAGGCTTACATATGCCAAAGCTGCCTGAAAGGTTTTTAGCAACATGGAAGAACAAATAAAAAATACCGTTTCAAAATACACAAAAATCCCTGCTGGGCAGATTACGGCCAGCACTATTATTGACAGAAGCGCTGTCGCCAGTTCTATCATACTTCACCGTATGTATGCTCAGTTGGCCAATGAAGGCGTAACTGTGAACGATTATACCGGTATCAAAACATTTGGCCAGCTAATGGCAAATGTTAGCGCCAAAAATATTGCAGATCCTGCTGCAGAGCCTGTTCAGCCAGCACTTGTGCCGCCACTCATAAATGCTGCTGGCTTATCTGTTGGTATTGATATAGAAAACATCAGCGCCATGCCGCAGGCCAATGATTTCAGGGAAGACAATTTTTATAAAATGAATTTTGCCCCGCCCGAAATTGCTTATTGCATACTGCAACCAAGCCCTTACGCATCTTTTGCCGGGTTGTTTGCCGCCAAGGAAGCTATCGTGAAGGCTGACAACAGCTATAAAGCCAGAACTTTTAATACAATCATAATAGATCATTTGCCCGGGGGCAAACCTGCCTTCCCCGGTTTTGAAATTTCTGTTGCACACACCAACGATACTGCTATAGCAGTGGCTGTAAAAAATGCCACTATTCCTCCACAGCTACCAACGGCTCCCTCTGATTCTTCCCTTTCCCTGTTTCTTTCCGCTATTGCATTTATCCTTTCGCTTGCAGCACTTATCCTTTTTTTTGTTAACGGGTGATTAACCAGGGCCTGCCCGGTGCGACACTGGCTGCTTTCCCCTGTATCATCCATGCATAATTCCGCATTGCCTTTACGCTAACCAAAAAAGCATTATTTTGCCGGTTCATTTTTATCCCCCATTCCCGGCAAATGAAAGTAACAATTGTAACAGCAACATATAATTCCGAAAAGTACCTGAGGGATTGTATCGAATCTGTTATTGGCCAGGACTACCCTGAAATTGAGCATATCATAGTGGATGCTGCCTCAACCGACGGCACGCTATCCATCATAAAAGAATACGAGCACAAAATAGCCCGCTGGGTTTCTGAAAAAGACAATGGCATTTACGATGGCATCAACAAAGGCATGGCAATGGCCACGGGCGATATAATTGGTATTTTGAACAGCGATGATATGCTGGCCTCTAAAGATGTGATAAGCTCGATTGTAAAATGCTTTGAAGAGCACAAAGTTGACTCTGTGTATGGCGACCTTGTATATGTGGACCAGCAAAATATCCGGAGGGTGATACGCTACTGGAAAGGCGTGCCTTACAAACGCTACCGTTTCAATTATGGGTGGATGCCGGCACACCCAACTTTTTACCTGCGGCGTGATTTGCTGAAGGAACTGGGCGTGTATGAAACACAATAATTTACAGCAGCCGATTATGAGTTTATGGCAAGCTACCTGTACCGACACCGCATAAGTGCCCGCTACCTGCCTATGCTGATTGTAAAAATGAGGGTGGGCGGGCTTAGCAACCGCAATATAATGAGCAGGCTGCGTGCCAACAGGCGTGATTACCTGGCCATGAAAATAAACAATATCCCCTTTCCGCATATTGCTTCTATTTTAAAGCCGCTTATCAAGCTGCGCCAGTATTACTACACCCTGTTCAGGAAAGTGGTGGATTGAAAAATTAGGCCTAATTTCACCCCAAGATGTTCAGCTTTTTTAAAAAGAAATCCAATCTTCCTGCTGCTGCCAATTTGAAACTGCCAATTGACACAGACATCCATTCGCATATACTGCCCGGCATAGACGATGGCGCCCCCGATGTGGAAACTTCTGTGAGGCTGGTAAAAGGCATTTATGATATTGGCATACGCAAAACAGTGGCCACCCCTCATATCATTTCCGATATGTACCGCAACACCCCCCAAACCATTAATGCCGCATTAGGTATTTTAAAACCGGCAGTGGCACAGGCGGGCATTGATATTGAAATTACCGCTGCCGCAGAATACATGCTGGATGATTATTTTTTAAAACTGCTGCGTACAGAAAAACTGCTTACAATACACAAAAATATTATACTTACCGAGCAATCGTATGCCACACCCAGCAGCAACCTTAATGAAATTTCTTTTGAGCTGATGACAGCCGGTTACAAACCAATTATGGCGCACCCAGAAAGGTATATTTTTTACCAGGGCCGGTTTGAAGAATTTAGCCACCTGAAAGACATGGGTTTTTTGCTGCAGGTAAATTTTCTTTCCCTTACTGGGTATTATGGGAAAGGCGTGGCAAAAGCTGCCCGTTATATTTTTGAAAACGGCATGGCTGATTTAGTAGCTACTGATATGCACCACGAAAGGCACCTTGCCATGCTGCAGGACCCCCGCAACCTGCAACTTTTTCATGAAGTATTGGGCGAAACAAAATTCAACGACCTTTCTTTGTTGTAGTTTTTCTTTTCGCCGGTGCAAATTGCCCGTCAAGCGCCGCTGCTTCTTTTAGTATTCGCACCAATGGCTTTTGCTTTATTTCATCTGCACTTAAAAATATTTTGTAATACACTTGTTTGTTAGTGCCATGCGTTAAATAGTTGCCTTCGTCATTCAGCCTGATGCCATACCAAAAAGCCAGCATCACGCCTTTTTTAATGCCGCCTCTTGGGATGCTGGCTGGCCAAACCAAACAAATGCTCCTGTTGCCATAAAAGAATGGCACGTTATACGATATTTTTTCTTTACAATAAGCAGGAAGCGTTTCGATAATTATTTGCCGTAATACATCTGTAATAATCCTTTCTTCTTCTGTAAGATGTTCATACAAATGAACAAGCGATTTTATTTTTAGTGAAGTTTTTTCAGCCATATTTTTTATTCTCCGAAAATCCCTTTAATCCCGAAAATCTTTCTAAATCCCTGTTCAGGCAATTATTCCACTTCTATCTCATCCACAAACAACCAGGCCGGGTTGCCACTGCCGCTGTTGCCAGCTGGTATAGTGCCCCAATTGCTTATCAACACTTTTACAAACCTTGTATTTACTGCTTCAAAATTAACTGCCATTTCCCCATTGGCGTTTCCTTTTTTTATAAAATCATCCGTTAAGCCAACAGTTTTAAAATTAATGCCATCATCCGATACAAATACCTCTGCTGTTATTGGCCGCCATATCCAGTCGCCGGCCTGATGAAGTGTATGTGCTGTTACTTTGCTGATGTTTCCGGTTTTGCCTAAATCAATTACTGCTTCGCAATTTTTGCCGTTAAAGCCAAGGAACTCTGATGAGTTGGAAAAACCTTTAGTGTTTTGTACACCATTCACTAATGTAAATGCGCCATCGCCTGGGTATTTTGCATCAGGAGGAGTAGAGAGGCTTATTTTTTTGCCTGTGGCTTTGTTGAAATAGAAACGCCTTTCAATTTTAGAAATAATTTTTTTATTAACCTCGTCATATAGTATTCCTGCACCAATGGAGTTTGTGTAAAATTCAATCGGCGCATTGTATTTATCAAGGCTAGTATCATTCTTGTAGTATGATGTTTTATTAATATCAAAGTCCATTGCTGCTTTTATTATAAAAGGGGAGTTGCTTTTTAATATCCATCCAATTCGATTATTTGAAGAAAAAATACTATCAACCAAAGTATAATATGCTTTACTATAATTAGTCTTCGCCTTATCCATACGCTCAAATATCACAGGCAACCTTCTCTCAAAATCCTTCCAATCCCTTTTTTCTTTCGGCGACCACAACACTTCTGCCAGTGCCGCCATTCGTGGGAAAACAGAATACTCCAGTTTTGATTTTGAATCAATGTATTCACTCCATACATTGCCCTGCGCACCCAACACATATTTCCCTTCTTCTTCAGTTAGTTCTTTTGGGATGGGTTCATAATTGTACACCGCTTCCAATGGGTTGTAGCCGCCTTGTGTTATGGAGTCTTCATTTTTTGTTTGCGAATGGTTTAAATACAATGGGTATTCAGGCGTCATTACCACATCATGTTTTTGTTTGGCAGCAGCAATGCCGCCAGCTTCGCCACGCCAACTCATTACGGTAGCATTTGGCGCTAAGCCTCCTTCCAGTATTTCATCCCAGCCAATAATTTTTTTGCCCTTGCTGTTGATGTATTTTTCAATGCGCTGTATAAAATAACTCTGCAACTCATGCTCGTCTTTCAGGCCTTTCTCTTTCATTAGTTGCTGGCAAAAGGGGGAACGCTTCCAGTTGTCTTTGGGGCATTCATCACCACCGATGTGGATGTATTGGGAAGGGAATAGCTCTATCACTTCATCAATTACGTCTTCCAAAAATTTAAACGTGTATTCGCTGGGGCAAAACACATCTTCAAATACGCCCCATGTTTGCTGTACCTGTTTGCCTTTGGTTGGGCCAGCCCATGCACATTCGGTTGGGTATTTGGTGTCTTCATTGGGGAAGCAACTTAACTCGGGGTATGCTGCAATAGCAGCCGATGAATGCCCCGGCATTTCTATTTCAGGGATGATAGTAATATACCTTTCTGCGGCATACTTCACTACATCTTTAATTTGCTCCTGTGTATAATAACCTCCATAGCGTTTGCCATCATTGCCTGTTCCGGGGTAGCTGCCAACGATAGAGCCAATCCGCCATGCGCCCACTTCGGTGAGCTTAGGGTATTTTTTAATTTCAATCCGCAAGCCCTGGTCTTCCGTTAAGTGCCAATGAAAAGTATTGAACTTGTACATGGCGA
>CAYRRL010000043.1:0-11825 GCA_964426665.1 uncultured Ferruginibacter sp.
TTTGCCACCAGTCTTTTAGAAACGGTAGTTGACAAAAAGGAAGTAAGTATGGAATTGCTGAAACCCAAACTAAAAAACTGGGATGCTGAACGTATTGCTTCACTTGATTTGATTATTATTCAAATGGGTATTTGTGAATTCCTGTATTTTGAAACGATTCCAACAAAAGTTACCATCAACGAGTATATTGATTTGGCAAAAGAATACAGTACACCGCAAAGTGGCCAGTTTATCAATGGCATTTTGGATAATATTCATAAAGAACTGACTGCACAGAATAAAATACACAAGAAGAATTTTAAAAACAGTACGCTGTAAACATTTGTTTAAGATGTTTAGAAGTTTAGGTATGAAAAATTATTTACTCTTATTGCTGGGCGCAACACTGTTAGCCAATTGCGATGTAAGACGAAAAGACAGGATTGCTGATGATGCTTTGGTAAAGGAAGAAAAACTAAAAAAAGAACTGGTTGAAAAAAGAGAAGCGGCATTAAAGGATACAACAACAGTGCAACTCATCGACAGTTTTTACAATTTTGGAAAAGTAAGAGATGGGGCACAGGTTGAATACAGTTTTAAATTTAAAAACACGGGTAATAATCCACTTGTGGTAATGGATGCCCACGCCAGTTGTGGATGCACTGTTCCGGAAAAACCGGAACAGCCAATAAAACCTGGTGAAACCGGAGTGATAAAAGTGGTATTTAATTCTAAAGGACGCAGTGGGCACCAGGAAAAAACAATCACTGTTAATTCAAATGCAAGGCCTGAGTTTGGCTTGCTGAAATTAACAGGCGAAGTAGAATAACAGCAATAACACAAAGAAGCAAATAACGAATAACAATTAACCAATAACAAATACACTACAAATGAAACTACTTGGTATTTTTTTACAGGCACAGCCGGCAGGCAACAGCAGCTTTACGCTTATTTTTATGGGCTTGATGATTTTGGTATTCTGGATGTTTATGATTCGTCCGCAAGCTAAAAAAGCAAAACAGCAAAAAACATTTATCAACGATTTAAAGAAAGGTGACAAAGTGGTTACCATAGCAGGCATACATGGCACTATCAACAAAGTAAATGAAGATGGCACCATCAGCCTTGAAGTAAACCCAGGCAGTTATTTGAAGATTGAAAAAAGCACAATCAGTATGGAAATGAGTGCAGGGTTGAATAAAGCGGTGGCAGAAACCAAATAATCTTTATTACACGAATTGCAACGAATTACACTAATTAGGAAAGCCAATTGCATGATGCAGTTGGCTTTTTTGTTGGCGTTATATTGCTTAAGCAATTCGTGTAATTCGTCTAAATTAGTGTAATCAAAAAAAGAAAAAATGCTCAGGATAGGACTAACAGGCGGCATTGGCAGCGGCAAAAGCACGGCAGCTAAAATATTTGAAACGCTGGGCATACCTGTTTACTATGCAGATGATGCTTCTAAAAGATTGATGAATAAAAATGAAGAATTGAAAGCAGCTATTCAAAAACAATTTGGCAAAGAAATATACACTGATGGAAAATTAAACCGCAAACTTCTCTCCTCTTTTGTTTTTAATAACCCTGAAAAATTAGCGTTACTTAATTCCATTGTTCATCCTGCAACAATAAAAGATGCAGAAGACTGGATGCAGAAACAAACGGCTCCTTATGCCATAAAAGAAGCCGCTCTCATTTTTGAAAGCGGTTCACAAGAGCATCTTGACAAAGTGATTGGAGTGTATGCTCCAGTCGCTGTTCGTATCAGCCGTGTAATGCAAAGAGATAATGTAAGCCGTGAAGAAGTTATAAGCCGCATGAACAGACAAATAAATGAAGATATAAAAATGCGGCTCTGCAACTATGTTGTGATTAATGATGAACAGCAATTATTAATTCCCCAGGTATTGAAGCTGGATGCTACTTTCAGGCAAATCATTTCTTCTTAACAGCAGAATCAACCATTACAATTTCTTCCATTATTGGAGCCCTTGAAAACTCTTTAACCGAAACCTTTCTTTTCTTCTTTGCAGCTTTTTTTGATGTTTTGGCAACAAGCTTTTCAATATTTTTCTTCACAGGCACTTTTACTTCCACAGCTTTTTCTGCCGGGTTAATTTCTCCCCTGCTGTAATCTTCTATCCCTATCTCTTTTTCTATGATGGGAACTGTTACAGGTTTGTCTTCCTTATACAATTTGCTTAATGTTCCTTTTCGGTTTGCAGAGGTGTAATCAACTGCACCCATAACTGCAGCGGCAATCATTAAGCTGCCGCATACATACAGTGTTGTTGTAATTGCTTTCATAATTATTGTTTTTTTTTGATTAGACAGTGAAGGTTTTCAGGTAATGCTTTGTTTTAAAAAATATTAATAACTCTGCGGCCAGTAGGTTTCCTACTACACTTATCCATAAACTCACTTCATAGTTTTTTGTGAGTTCCACATCAAGTAAATAAAGAACCAAATAATAAACACGGAAAGTAACAGCGGTTAAAGCCATTGTATAGCTACGTATCATCCATACTTTATGTGCTAAAACATTTTTTTGAAGAATAGTAGTAAAACCTTTCAGGGTAAAGAAAAACCAGGCAATAGCCATGAACATAAACAAGCCTCTTTCTGCTCCTGTGCCTTTGGCAAAGAAACTCATATATAACCCGGTGGGAGCACCAAGCATTAACACAACTGCTACATAAATGCGTCCACTCCATACATGTATGGCTTTTCTTTTTTTCAATATTGAAGATGAAAACTGCAGCAATGCGGTACCAATGCAAAACATCCCGGCAAAAATGTGGATGTAAAAACTTGCTTTGTATGCAGGCTGTAAAAACAACACTGCCCTTTCCTGTATAAATGAGAAATCTGTTTTAAAATTGAAATAAGGAATGGTATTGTAAATGAGCAGCAGACTGAAGAAAATGATTGGCAGCCAGAAAAATATGAAGAGTGCAAAGCGTTTTGCTTTTACAAATGTGGCAATACGGGAGTTCATACAGTTGTTGGTTTAGCAGGTAATGAGATTAAGGTATCACACAAGTTCATAAAACATACTGTTACACTTGTGTTAAAGGAATACAATACTTTAATCAATAAAAGGAAATAACATTTTGTATGAAGTGCATACAAAAAAAGGCTGCCCGTTGGCAGCCTGTATATTCCGTTTAAAATTGCTATTAATTTGGTTTTGCAGCAGGAATAGAATCCTTTACCGGTGCAGGCACTGCTATTGAATCTGTTTTTGGCGCTGGTGGTACTAGCGGCACAGGATGTGATACTTTCACTAACTGTACATCAAACAGTAAGATAGAATTTGCAGGAATCCCCTTGGGGTTTGCACCACCGCCCGGCCTTGCCTGTGTACCATATGCCATGCCTGATGGAATATAAAAAGTAGCTTGAGCGCCTTGCTTTAATAAAGCCACACCTTCATCCCATCCTCTTATTACACTGCCACGACCCAATACAAACTGGTATGGCGACACATGTTTAAAAGCAGTATCCTCATTACTGTCAAATTTTGTTCCATCTGTTAATGTACCTGTGTAGTTCATAGTAACAGTATCATTTGGCATTGCTTTATCACCACTTCCTTCTTCCTTAATGGTATAGTAAAGGCCGCTGGCAGTTTTTAATGGTGTTATATTCTTTTTTGCAAAATATGCTTTCAACAGCTTATCATCTTTTGCTGCCTGTTTAACTGCAGCAGCTTTTTGCCTGGCTATCTGCTCATTCATTTGTTTTTGAAAAGCAGCTTGCTGTTCTTTCATTACTGCATCTTTCGACTTAATGGATACCAGTTTTACGAAGTACTGCACCTTATCACCCTTCTTAATAAAATCAGGCATCTTTTGCTTGGCGTTTTTAAATAAAGCATCCGCATCTACCAGGCAAACAATACTGTCGCCGGGTGTCATCAGCATTATGGCTTCAATTAAATCTCCCTTAAAAGCAGGCTTTGCCACACCATATACACCGGGCTTTCCTTTAAAGGCCTGCGCCGTGCTGTACAAAATCCTGTTATTGCAAACAGATTGCATACTAAGGTTTATCTGCCCGCCTTCTTCTGGCTTGGCAGAAGTTGGCTTGTCCACAATAAATGCATACTGTAAGCCCGAAGGAAGTTTTTTGTAATTAAAAACTGGTGCAGCAGCCTGTTGAGTTTGCTGTGCCATAATAGTAAGGCTGCAGATAGCAGCAATAAAAACAAGAGTAATTTTTTGTACCATGATGATAATGCCTTTTTAAAAGCAGATGCAAATATATTTATCGTTTTCAAAAAACAACCGTTAGGCTGGTATTTTCAATTCCCGGTTGAATGCAGCTGTAGTTGCACACTGCAATTGTTTATACTGAAATATATCTTTACATTACAAACTAAAATTCTTCATTGATAAAAACTTACAAACATGTCATTCCAGGCTTACATTGATAATATCAAAATTAAAACCGGCAAATCGCCAGAAGATTTTAAAAAACTGGCAACACGGAAAGGCATTTTGAAAGAAGGCACAAAGGCAGGGGATTTTGTAAAGTGGGCAAAACAAGAGTTTGATTTAGGACATGGCCACTCCATGGCTATATGGACTGTATTTAAAACGAATGGATGGGTAGATGCAGTTAACAATAAGCAGCAAGCAAAAACAACTACCAACAAAACGAAAATTATAAATAATAAAACCCAAAATAATGATGGGAAAGAATTAGTAGATAAATACATTGCCGGCTTCCCCAAAGCCACACAGCTATTGCTAAATAAAATGAGAAATACTATAAAAAAAGCTGCACCAAATGCAGAAGAAACAATTGGCTACGGCATACCTACTTTTAAGCTCAATGGAAACCTGGTACACTATGCCGGCTATGAAAATCATATTGGTTTTTACCCAGGTGCAGCAGGCATTGCCAGTTTCCGGGAGGAAATATCAAAATATAAAAACGCCAAAGGATCAGTACAGTTTCCGATTGATAAACCACTTCCATTGGCTTTGGTAACAATCATCACAAAATTCAGGGTGCAGGAAAACGAAGGAAAAAAGAAGAAATAAAAAAGCCATCCCGCCGGCGGCGGGACAGCTTACCTTTGAAACGGCCTCCTGCGGATAACAAGAGACAAGCGAAGGTAAGGCCTCCGTTGATTACAGTTTTGTGAAATTGAGTTAATGGTAAAATAAAATCAGGTAAGCTGCGATGCTACTCTTGACTGTGGAGCTTTTACAAAATCCCTGGGAAACTTTTTTATGTACCTCCACAGGATACCTAAAAACTCGGGATAGTCTTTAAGCCTGATGCCACGACTTTTTACCGCCACATAAAATGCAAGCCCAAAGCTTACGGCAAAATTTAAAAAGCCAATCCCAAACACACCAAACAAAGTATATATAATTTCTTTTGGTGCCACATTTTGATCGAGTCCAAAAAAGCCTATAGCTGTGTTGGCAGCAGAAATAGTAATATGCCTAATATCAAAGGGCAAACCAAAAATCTTTCCAAAAAAACCAGCCATACCAAGAAAAAAACCAAGCGCTATATTACCAATTAAAGCACCCATATTATTTTCTATGTAATGAATGATTTTGTAGCGGCGCTTTTCACTAAAGCCATACCGGAAGGCCGTAGAGTTGCGAAGCCGCTCTGCTATTTTGCTATACACCAAATAATTCTCTACGTAACCAGCAATCAATCCGCTGGCAAATAAAAAGAAACCCGTAAAGCAGGCATACAGCCACGCAAGGCTGTGAAATGGCTGCTGATCGGTAAGTAATTTATGTGCTGCTGCTCCTTCTGCAATTTTTACTCCAGTGGAAGCAAAAAATAACCATGCTAATAAATAAGTTAGTGGAAACACCACCAATAAATTTCCTGCAAATGATGCCAGCTGTGTACGGCTTACTTTGCCAATGGTGATGGCAAGGTTTCTTAAGTCAGGCTTATCTCCCACTTTTTGTGCATCAAAAGAACTGGCTACATTATTAGCCGTATAGGCTGGTTGCTTGGTGGCAAGTGTGGAGCCTGTATCCTGTATTAATATAAAACCAAGCGAATAGTTTGTACTGTACAAAAAGCCCTGCCAAAAAGGTGCAGCACTTACTTTGCCCAACAGGTTTTTTACAATACCAATAAATGAAATAATAACACCGCCTCCTGCTGCACTCCGGAACATCCGCCAAAACTCCTGTCTTGTGGTGGTTATAAATTTTTCTCCAGTCCTGCCACCATGCTCTGCAATTTGATATGCCAGGTAACCTGTGTTTTCACTCACAAATTCTTTGATAGAATATTTTGTGTTTTCATTATGTACAACAGTTTTAAAATAACTAACAAACCGCTCGGTATTAAAAGTATCATCGCTGTCAAGTACATCAAGAATAATAAACATCCTGTCAACCTGTTGTTGCAAACGTGTAAGTATAAATGTTTGCGCCAGGCTGGTACCGTATGTAATACGCTGCTCCCTTATCCAATGGATACTCTGGTTGCAGTTGTGTAATGCTTCCGTAATATTTGCAAGGAATATTCTTTGATTTTCTGTATGGCCCGGTGTGCCCTGTCCATTAAAAATATACTCATTAATAAGCCTGTTTTGCTCCAGGAAAGGATATACAGCATCCTGGATATTTTCGTAGCGCTGAGTCATTTCCTTTTCAAGCCCAAGCGTTGTAATGCGATAACTTAATATTTGTAATGCCTGTTGTAATTGTTTTATCAATGCAGGTTCAGTAAGATTGATCTGTATGCCAAGTACTTCAAAAAATTGTTTCCAGAGGCTTACATCCATTCCCTCCACCCAAATATGATCGCTTCGTTTGTAAAAAATTTTATTGATTACATACAGAAAATTATCTGGTGCCATCAACTCGGGCAGCAGCTTGTGCTTTACTTTTTTTATTAATTCCTGCACAAAACCTCTGCCACTTACAATACCACTTTCGGTAAGCGCCTGCACAATATTGGTCTTCAAAAACTGGGAAAGCAATGCTTTGCGTAAAGAAAAAAGTGAACTCCTGTCCTGGCTAATTTGAAAAAGCAGCGCCTGGAACTTTAATTCTGCCTGTTGTATATCGTTTGGATTGTCTGGGCGGATTTTTCCAATCAGCTCTGACAAAAATTCAATGCTGCGGTTGGGTGCATGAAGGGGCAGCACAATCGCCTGCTCATTTTGCGAAGCAGGTGTATCGGCTTTCCTTCTCTTAAGCAACTTCAACATTAAAATTCATTTAATTTTTTCAAGAAAAGATAAACGAGAGACAATTATAATACCAAAAGTGTTGCATAGAGTTATAGCTAAAGAAAATAATGTTGAAATAATATTAGTAATAAATCCTGGTATTTACTTCTTGTTCACCAAAACCATTTCAAAAAATGACTGTTAGTATTACATTTGTATCAATAATCCTGGTATGTCACAATCGATAAAAACTAAATTAAATCCCGAAACCAATTTACTCACTATGACAGATGAGCTGTGCAATCTTATAGTGTGGAATGATGAAGTAAATACTTTTGACTGGGTGATACAGGCTCTTGTTGAAGTGTGTGGGCACAACGAAGAGCAAGCAGAGCAGTGCGCCATCATTATTGACAGCAAAGGCAAGTATGCCGTAAAAGAAGGCGACTACGATACACTTAAACCAATGTGTGATGCTATTACTGAACGGGGCATTAATGCTACTATAGAAGTTACTGCCGCATAAATTTTCTTCCCATCTTTTTGCTTCAAGTCTTGCATTTTAAATGAATGCGGTAATTTTAACCATGTTCATTTTAGATGAAAGCATATCGTTTCCGCCAGTGCATTTAGCAGATAAAGACGGGCTGCTGGCTTTTGGTGGCGACCTAAGTACTGAACGGCTGTTGCTGGCTTACCGCAGCGGTATCTTTCCATGGTATAATGAAGGTGAGCCAATTATTTGGTGGTGCCCTGATCCAAGATTTGTATTATTTCCGCACCAATTAAAAGTGTGGCTGCCGTTTTGCGTAACGGAAGGTTTCGCTTTACCACAAACAAGGCTTTTGCACAAGTAATACAAAACTGCAAAAGCATTACCCGAAAAGAACAGGATGGCACATGGATATCGCCGGCGATACAAAACGCATACAATACGCTGCATACACTTGGCTATGCACACAGCGCCGAAGCATGGTGCAATGGTGAACTTGCCGGTGGATTATATGGTATAAGGCTTGGCAATATTTTTTTTGGCGAAAGTATGTTTAGCAAAGTAAATAATGCAAGCAAATTTGCTTTTATAAACTATGTGAGGCAGTTGCAGAAGCAAGGAGTTGTATTGATTGATTGCCAGGTTTACACTGAACATTTGGAGAGCCTTGGTGCAGGCATGATTAAGAGAGAAGAATTTATTGAGGTACTTAATAAGCAGGTATCAATTCAACATAAGGGCACAAAGTGAAATACTTTATGCCCTGTGTCTTTGTAAGACAGCTAAATCTATTTCCCAAATTTAGTCTTCAAAGCAGCCAGTGCATCACCCATTGTTGGCTCTGCTTTTGGCTTTTGATGGAGTTGTCCCTGCGGCCTGTTGAATTGCTTTCTTGCAGGTGGTTCCTGTGTTTGTTTAATAGATAATGCAATACGTTTTCTTGCCACATCCACATCGGTAACTTTTACTTTTACTTTCTGGTTAAGCTTTAAAGCTTCATTGGGATCTGTAATAAAAGTGTGAGAGATTTCGCTTACATGCACCAGCCCATCCTGCTTTACACCAATATCTACAAAAGCACCGAACCTGGTGATGTTGGTTACTACTCCCGGCACTTCCATTCCAATTTGTACATCTTCTATTTTATAAATAGCCGCAAATTCAAATGCCTGAGCTTCTGCTCTTGGATCAAGTCCGGGCTTTTTTAACTCATTCAAAATATCCTTGATGGTTAATTCACCAATTGTTTCTGTTGCATACTTTTTTGCATCCACCGTTTTCAGCAATGTTTCATTACCAACAATTGCTTTTACATCCACGCCCAAATCTTTTACAATAGATTGCACAACTGAATACGCTTCAGGATGTACAGCACTGTCATCTAAAATATCGTCGCCATCTTTTATTCGTAAAAAGCCGGCGCATTGTTCGTATGCTTTGCTACCAAGGCGTGGCACATTTAATAACTGTTTTCTATTGCTGAACTTTCCAATTTCATTCCTGTGTTTGATAATATTATCAGCAATACCTGCACCAATACCACTCACATAACTTAGCAAATGTTTGCTGGCTGTATTTAAGTTTACACCAACATTGTTTACACAGCTCACCACGGTTGCATCCAGTCTTTCTTTTAAACGAAACTGGTTTACATCATGCTGGTACTGCCCCACTCCTATGCTCTTTGGATCAATCTTTACCAATTCTGCCAATGGATCCATCAATCGCCTGCCGATACTGACTGCACCACGAACGGTAATATCTTCATTCGGAAATTCTTCTCTTGCAATTTCTGATGCAGAATAAATAGAAGCACCATCCTCATTTACCAAAAACACGGGCAAACCAAGATTGATTTTTTTAATAAACTGTTCTGTTTCCCTGCCGGCGGTGCCATCACCAATGGCAAATACTTCAATACCGTATTGCTCCACAAGATTCTTAATCTTCATTTCCTCTGCATACACTTTGTTTGCTTCATGCGGAAATATCAAATCTGTTTTTTGCAAACTTCCTTTTTCATCAAGACAAACAACTTTGCAACCTGTCCTGTATCCCGGGTCAATGGCTAAAATTCTTTTGCTGCCCAATGGAGAACTCAACAATAACTGGCGAAGGTTTTCTGCAAACACATTTATCGCTTCTTCATCTGCTTTTGTTTTTAATGCAGTGCGGAATTCTGTTTCCAGGCTTGGCTGCAGCAACCTGCGGTAAGCATCTTTTGTTGCTTTGCAGATTTGGTCGCTGCAGGTACTCATGCCTTTTACATACAATTCATCAATCAGCTCCAATGCTTTTTCTTCTTCGGGAGCAATAGCAAGGCGCAAATAACCTTCTAAAAAACCACGGAGTACTGCCAGTATCCTGTGCGATGGCGCTTTGTGTATCGGTTCGCTGAAATCAAAATAATCTTTGTACTTGATGGCTTCTGTTTCTTTATCCGTAACCACTTTGCTCTGCATGGTGGCTTCTGTTTCAAACAGCCTTCTCATTTTAGCCCTTACGGTGGCGTCTTCATTCACCATCTCTGCAATAATATCCCTTGCTCCCTGCAATGCCGCATCTGCATCTGCTACTTTCTCATTGATGAATGTGGTGGCTGTTGCAATAAGGTCAATATTGTTTTGCTCCAGCAGCAAGGTTGCCAATGGCTCCAGCCCATTTTCTTTTGCTGTTTGTGCTTTTGTTTTTCTTTTTGGTTTGTACGGCAGGTAAATATCTTCCAATGCTGCCAGCGTGGTGGCTTTGTTTATTTTTTCCTGCAGGGCTTCCGTCATCTTGCCTTGCTCAGTAATTGTCTTTTCAATAAACTCTTTACGCTCTGTAAATTCTTTTAAAAACTTTGCTTCATCCTGTATTTGCTGCACCTGCACTTCATCCATAGCGCCTGTTTTATCCTTGCGGTAACGGGCAATAAATGGAATGGTGGCGCCTTCTGCCAACAGGTTTAATACCGCTTCTACATTCAGCGGCTTTATATTCAGTTTTGATGCGATGGGTTGTATAAATGATTGCATGTTTTAAATTTTGGGCTGCGAAAATAAATGGGAGAAGGAAAAGAAAAATTTTTTGTTTTCAACTTGAGTAATAATGTTTTTTCCTCAGCCTGCACACAAAAACCATGAAAAGAGACGTTGCTGGTAAAAAAAACATAAGGTATAAGCGGACGCTTGCGCCAAAAGAAAGAGCTAAGTCACGTTATTATGGAAAAGAATTCATTTTGCTTGCATTTGAAAATTTTAATTTCTACTTTACTTACCCTTTCGCTCCCCATCCAAACTTCCTGCCCACTCATTTATTAATAATCAAAACAAAAAAAACAAAGCAATGAGAAAAATTGTCCTGCTCTGCCTGCTGATGCCGCTAATGGCCACAGCACAGAAAAAAAATGTAATTAATACCAACAGGGTGTTTGCAAAAGTTGATAAAGCGCTGGAGTTTGAAAAAGCACTGGCCGTTCATGCACAGAAATACCATATTGGCGAATGGAAGTGGCGGGTGTTTGAAATTCAATCCGGACCTGATGCAGGTGGTTACCAAATTACCGAAGGGCCCAATAGCTGGGACCAAATTGATGGCCGTGGTAATCTTGGTGAAGAACACAACAACGACTGGAATAAAAATGTTGCCATCTACCTTACCGACCGGGGAAGCAGTTCTTATTCAATTTACCAGGATTCACTGAGTTCTGTTAGTTTAACTGACTACACAAAATTTGTGAACATCACCCATCTTTATCCAAAGATTGGCTGGGGATATAAACTGAGAGGCATATTTACAAAATTTAAAAAAGTGTGGGAAGCTGGCGGCGAAGCAGTTGCCGTTTACCAGGCAAGTTCATCGGGAGCGCCTCAATTTGCTTTGGTAACAAGATACAAACAGGGATTAAAAGAAAGGGAAGATGGTTTTAGAAAGCCGTTTAAAGACAGGTACGAAGAGATTTACGGAAAAGACTCCTGGGATAGTGTGGACGAAATGTATAAGAATTATGTTGACAACGTATGGAGTGAATTGCTGAGTTTCCGGGCTGATTTAAGTTCGAAGTAAAAGGTAATAAAAAATAAACCCGGGATATCACCGGGTTTATTTTTATGCCATCAACAGCATTTTCTTTGCTGGGTTATTTTCTACAAAAGAATAAATACTATTACGAATTGTATCATTATCAGCATAAGGCTG
>CAYRRL010000044.1:0-11778 GCA_964426665.1 uncultured Ferruginibacter sp.
GTTTGCAGGTATAGTTGCCCGGTTTTACCCTCTGCGCCGCCAATATAAATATCATCAAACCCATCGCCATTTACATCTGCCTGTGCTGCTTTGGGCCCTTCACGTGAAAAAGCACGTGGCACTGTTTTCTCCTGATAAAAATCTACATATTCGTTTTCTTCATGCTTTTCAAAACTGCTTTCTTCTTTTGAAAAAATTGTTGGTGCAGTTTCTGCTATTGCAGGTTTGGCTGGAAATGCTTGGATTTTATTTTTATTGAGGTAATTAATTTTATTAATTGAAAGATTGTTAAGCTTGCTTATGCTCCTGTCTGGCCATGTAATTATTATTGAATCAATTTTTTGCTGCTGGCCCAAACCAAAAATTAATTTATAATCAACAGAAGACTGAAAGCCCCTGCTGGGGATAGCTTCTTGTGTAAGAACCTGGCTGCCAAAAAACAATTGTACTTTACTTCCGACAGCAAAATGATTAAGCCCATCTTGTTGCAAAGAAAACCCGATAAAATTATTTCTATTTATCTCCCTTGATTTGTTTTTATATACAAGCGCAGGCTGATTTTGATTGGCTACAATCAAATCCAGGTCGCCGTCATTATCCAAATCGCCATAAGCTGCACCAGTTGAAAATGTTGGTTGTGCCATGCCCCATTCTGCACCAATATCAGTAAACTTTAAATTCTTGTCATTCCGGTATACTTTGTTGGGTAATGGCGTTACTGGTATTTCTTTTAAAATTCTATCTACGGATTCCTTTTTCCCTGTCAATACCATTTTCTGGTTTACATCATTTGCAAAAAAATCCATGAAATCCAGATTAGTTACATCCTTTGCTACACCATTACAAACGTATATATCATTCCATCCGTCATTGTCCATATCAAACAACAATGCCCCCCAGCTCCAGTCTGTGCCCACAACACCGCTGTACCTGGCGATGTCAATAAACTTACTATTGCGATTATTTAACTGAAGGCAGTTCTTGGTATACTGATAATAAAACCCTGATTTAAACTTTTCATTAAATAAACTAATATTATCAAATGAACCAACAGTTTTCAACCTGTAATCATCGCCGGGCAGCATATCTGTTGTAAACAAATCAAGGTAGCCATCATTGTTTATATCAGCAATATCTGCACCCATCGATGAAAAGCTGGTATGCTGGAACCACTGCTCGATTTCATCTTTGAAGGTCCCGTTTTTTTGGTTGATATATAAATAGTCTCTTTCGTAAGAATCGTTGGATACAAAAACATCGGGCCAGCCATCATCGTTTATATCACTAACAGACACGCCAAGCCCAAAACTTATCAATCCGCCATGTACTCCTGCCTGCGATGTTACTTCTTTAAAAAAGCCATTATCATTACGGTAAAGATGATCGCCGCCACCTCTTAAAAAAGGGGCAATTTTCCATAGGCTGTCTGGCATATCTCTCCTGTTAGCATAATTTAATTGATTGATGGGGATTGGGCTGTTATTTATCATAAAACAATCAAGGTCGCCATCTATATCATAGTCAAAAAAAGAAACCTGCGTTGTGTAAGCAGAAATATCAAGGCCAAATTTTGTTGCCGATTCTGTAAAAGTGAGGTTATGGTTATTTATATACAGTTTATTTTTCCTGGTGCCAGTGCCCATGTGCCCCGATGAAGAAACATAAATGTCAAGCCAGCCATCGCCATTTACATCTGCAAACACAACTCCTGTATTCCATTTATCATCTTTTATAATACCAGCCCGATCGGATATGTCTTCAAATTTAAAATTGCCTTTATTCAAATAGAGTTTATTATCGCCTTTGTTAGATGTAAGGAACACATCAGGCAAACTGTCATTGTTTATATCGCCAATTGCAACTCCAGTGCCATTATAAAAATTGCGGAACAAAAAGCCATTTTCAAGGCTGTCATCAATTACAACATTGGTAAATTTTATGCCCGAGTTTTCAACTGCCTCAAACAAGGCTGGTTTTTCTGCCTGCTTATCTGAGCAGGAGAAAATAAAAGCCAAAAACAAAAAGAAACAAAAGGATGTAACTGATTTAAACATTGCGGAATGTATATGTTTCCCAAAAAAATGAAAGGCCATATTGCTATGACCTTTCACAAATTTATGTTTTGTTATTGTTTATTAATACCCCGGGTTTTGTTTTAAGTTTGGATTAGCTGCCAAAGCTTGAGAAGGTATTGGGAAAAGCAGGTACTTAGCATTATCAACAGGTTTATATGCCCATGGCCTTGTATATACACCAAAGCGGATAAGGTCAGTCCTTCTAACATATTCGTAATACAATTCCCTGCCTCTTTCAGCAAGCAATGTTAATGGGTCGTAGTTTGTTGCAGATACCAATGTCATTGATGGCAAAGGCGCAGCGCCCCTTGCAGCCCTTAAACCATTAACTAATGCTAAAGCGCCTGCATTATCCGGCGATGCTTTTCTCATCATTGCTTCCGCAACCATCAGCACAGCATCAGCATACCTGAAGAGGATCAGGTCATTTTTGGCAATTTTTTCACCAGCATATGTATCTGCCCCGCCATCATTTGTATGATCTGGCGCCCATTTCAAAACACGGATACCTGTTACTTCGAGATGGCCTGGAACAGTTTCCTTCATATCTGCAGCAATTACAGGGTCAAAGCTCAGCAATTTATCGTTTGGACCGTCGCCAGTTGCAGGGTCCCAACCCCTGTAGTGCAATTTATTATTACTTGCGTCATACTGCTGGCCAATTAATAAACCAGGCCTTAAACCAGACACATTTGTTACGCCGCCATAGTATCTCCCACCAATTCTTGTATCAAGCAAAGTATCATCTGGCGTTTGTGCAGTTGTGCCGGTTAATGACAATGTATTATAAAAATCAGCAACTGTAGAAAAACCGTTCCATCCAGCATTAGGCGCTTTTGGTACATAAGAGTTATAGTGAAGAGTTCTGTGCCAGAAGCTCCTCATATCTATGTTTGTTCCCGTTTTTCCAGTTGCATTGTCGTAAGCCCATATTGCCTCCTTTGTCCTTTCCTGATTATATGCTGAAAAGTTATCAAAGAAATTTGGAGTGTATGAGTAATGGCCAGAATTGATAATTTCATTGCCCAAGGTAATTACCTGCTGCATATCTGCATCATCAAAAGTAGGGGCTGCCCTGTTAGCGAAAGCACCTTTGTTCAAATAGCACCTCATTAGCAAAAACTTTACCGCATCCTGCGTGCCCCGATAGTTCAGGTTAGGGTTTGAAGCAGGTATATCCGGAAGTATGGCAGTCAATTCGCTAATAATAAAATCAGTGCCTTCACTGCCAATATATACTTTAGGAGCATTTAACAGATTATCGCCTGGGTTCCTGAAAGGGAACTGGCCATAAATATCCAGCAGGTTATACAAAGCGTAAGCTCTTAAAAACCTTGCTTCAGCAGCCTGTGATGGGGTTGGGTTAAAAGCCAAAACATTGGTAGCATCAAAATTGATTTTATTGAGGTTGTTAAATACTAACCTTGCTGCTACTAAATCTGCGTCCCATGTGTGGGCATGCGTAGCTCTCCATTTGCCGTTATCATCCCAGTCGCCTGCCCTTGTTGCAACTAATGATTCGTCGGATGTGTTACTGGCAACATTGATCAACTGCTCCACATCGTTCATTGGGCCAGCGACATCACTGTAAGCTGTATTCAACAGCAAGCCTGTACCAGATGCCCCCAGAGCAGCAGCAGTTTGTTGATTGGTAAGAGTATTATTTAATTTCTCATCCAATTTTGTACACCCCGACAATGCTGCCAGAACTATCAGCGTGTATATTTTATATTTATTATTATGTATCATGGTTCTTTATTTTTTTAATTATAGAGAAAAGTTTAATCCGAACGTAATTGTTCTTGGTGTTGGATAAGGTATATACTCTATGCTTCTGGAAGGATAGTTATCCTGGCTTTTGTCAATATTCACCTCTGGGTCAAAACCTGTAAACTTAGTAAGTACAAGCAGGTTGCTTCCTGAAACAAAGGCAGTTATCCCTTTAACATAATTACCAACATTCCCAAAATTATAACGGATAGTAGCATTTCTCAGCTTGAAATAATCGCCTTTCTCAAGGAACCTGGTTGAAGCTAAAGCAGCGCTAGTGGTTTTTTCTTCGGAATTGTATGCAGCTACATCAATGTTCCTGCCTTTTGTAATACCCTCAATGTTAGTAATGTTTGTAGCGGTATTATTGTAAATCAAGAACCCTCCTGCACCACCAGCATTGATAGACATTGAAAACTTCTTGTACCTGATGTTAGCAGCAAATCCATAAACAGTATGCGGGTTTGGATCGCCTGCATAACTGGGGGTTGATTCAATTTGTTGTACACCATTAACAAATCCTGTGAATTTTTTCAGGTAATAAACATTTACCGGATGGCCATTTGTAATCCTTTGAGCCAATGTGCCTGATACCCCTTGTCCATTTATTTGGCCAGTTTCGATTACAATTGGGGTTTTTGTTCCGGGTGCAAAGAATTCCGTTAACAGGTTTTTATTGTTGGCAATATTGAAACTAAGATCTAAACCAAAGTTTGCTTTATCAATTAAAGCGGCACCAATTTGGAATTCTATACCCTTGTTGTTAAGCTTGGCCGGGAGGTTTATAAAATATATAGTTGCTGGTGCTGGCTGTATAGCTGTGCTCTGGAAAAGAATATCTGTTGTGTTTTTATTGTAATAATCTATGCTGCCATAAATCCTTCCTTTATTAAATGAGAAGTCTAAGCCAATGTTATATGCCTTGGTTGATTCCCATTTCAAGTCGGGGTTTGCCACGTTAAACTGGCCCGGGTTATTATATGAATTAAACCCAAATTGTTCTTGTGAAGCGCCTGCAGGGAATTCCTGATTGCCTGTAATACCCCAAGAACCACGTAGTGCTAAACTTGAAAACACGGAAGAACCTTTCATAAAATCTTCGCTGCTTATATTCCATTTAGCAGCAACAGATGGGAAGTTTCCGTACTTATTGTTTTTGCCAAATTTACTTGAACCATCCCTTCTTATGGTAGCAGTTAAAAGGTATTTATCAGCATAATTAAATACCGCTCTTGCGAAGAAAGACTGCAACTCTGTTTTTGGATTTACAAAAGTAACAGGTAAAGCTTGAGAACTTCCATCATTTAAGATATCGGTGTATTTTATATCTGTAATAGCTGCTTGTGTAAGGTTTGTATTGAAACCGGAAGCAGAATAAGTAGACCCAGAGTAATCAGTTTTCCAATACTCATAACCTGCTAATGCGTTTAAGCTTATCTGTGAGGAAAGTTTTACATTATAATTGAGGGTATGGGTAATTGTTTGTGATGCTAATTTAGCATATGACTTTAGCCCGATTCCAGAGCCTGAAATGCCAGGGTAACCTTCTATCCAGCCGTCAACATTTGTATTCCTGTCACCCACGCCGCTATTAATGGCATACAAAAATTTATATTCAAGATTATCCAATAATTTGTAAGAAGCAGAAATATCAGCTAATACAGAATTCACTCTAGCTATGTCTGAATAAGCTTTTAATAAAGCCATTGGGTTACCAGAACCGCCACCAGGGTTGATATAATACCCAGTTGTAGGATCAGTAAAAGATTCTGTAGGGTTCCAGCTCAATGCGGCGCTTATCAGGTTACCGGTAGAGCCTGCTGTATTACTTACATTCACAATTTCTTCTTTTGTACTGCCTACCCTTACGTTGAAATCAAGCCCCAGCTTTTTATCCAAAAATTTATATTGCCCACCAATTGAACCTAAGTATTTATCCAGGTTAGAATTTTTAAGAAAGCCCCTCGCTTTTGAGAACAAGAAAGATGCTCTTATTTTTCCATTTTCATTTCCAGAACTCAGTGCAAGGCTGTAATCACTTGATAAGGTTGACTGCGTTATTTCCTTCATTGCATCAACATTTTGGCCTTTATCTAAGGTAGCTGGTTGCTGGTATTTAGTTAGTGCAGACCTGAATTGAGCCGCATCCAAAATTTCATATTTTTTCATGAAACCTGCAGATGCGCTGAAGCTTGTGCCAAATTCTAATTTTGTGCCGCTTGAGCTTCCTTTTTTAGTCGTAATCGCAATTACGCCATTAGCACCCCTGGCACCGTAGATAGCAGCTGAAGATGCATCTTTCAAAATGTCTACCTGAGCAATATCATTAGGATTTATATACAGTAAGGGATTACTTTCCGGAGTTGACCCAAAACCAGTAAGGCTAACACTAGGCCTTGCAGTTCTGCCATCCAAAGGAACCCCGTCTATAACATAAAGCGGGTTGTTTACCGCACGGATAGAGTTATTGCCCCTTATTTTAATGGTAGTTGCAACCCCTGGCTGGCCACTGTTATTAGTAATTTCCAAACCAGCAACTTTGTTTTGCAATAATTGATCTGGCGATGTCACAAAACCCTGGTTAAAATCTTTTGATTTTACCGAGGCAACCGCTCCTGTTAAATCCTTCTTTTTTAAACTTCCATAACCTACTACCACAACCTCGTTCAGGCTGCTTACAGAGGCTTCAAGATTAGCATTGACAGAAGCTTTTCCACCAACAGGGATTTCCTGCTGGGAAATACCAGCACCTGTAAATACAAGCACCGCATCAGCACCAACATTGTTCAGTGTATAAACACCTGCATTGTTTGTGGATGTTGCGTTTTTGGTTCCTTTAACTGTTACTGTAACACCGGGAAGCGGTTCCCCTTTTTTGTCTGTTACCGTTCCGGTAACAGTTTGGGCAAGCGATAAAGCTGTAAACCCGAAGATGGCCAGCAATAGCAGGGCGCATCTTTTCATCATAGCATGATGCATAATCGGTAAGTTTTATGTTTTGGTAATAGAAGCCTTATAATATACTGCTAAAGAGTGGCTTGGAAGGCATTCATTGGCAGCAATTACAATATAAAAGTATAACAATTTTATAAGAAACGCCAACTTAATTTGGAAAGTTTCATTGATTATCTGATGTTTACAATGCAAACGTTTGCGAAATTGTTTGCGAAACGCTTTGTTGTGTAAAAAAAATTTTGTGATTACTTTAGGAGTATGAATAATGCCACATTAAAGAAGTTGTCGGAAATGCTTGGGCTAAGCATTTCTACTGTTTCAAGGGCCTTGAAAGACCACCCGGATATTTCTGACAAAACAAAACTAAGGGTAAGGGAACTTGCTGAGGCACTGGATTACGAACCAAATGCCAACGCTATCCAACTGAGAACAAGCAAAAACAATTTATTTGGCTTGATTGTGCCATCGATATCCAATTTCTTTTACGATTCATTTATTGCCGCTGTAGAGGAAGAATGCAGGAAAAAAAACTACTCTATGCTGATACTGCAATCCGGCGACGAGATTGCATCAGAGCAGGAAAGCATAAAGCTTTGCAGGCAAAACAGGGTAGCAGGGCTGTTTGCCTGCATAACATCCGGCACAACAGATATAAGCGCTTACAAAAAATTGGAAGCTGCAGAAGTACCCGTTATTTTTTTCGACAAAGTACCCGATGATGCAGGGGTGTCAAAAGTTTGCGTGGCTGATGAAAGCTCTGCCACTATTGCTGCAAATGCCCTTAATGAAAAAGGGAAGAAAAAAATACTGGCCCTGTTCGGCAACAGCAACCTCTCTATCACAAAAAAAAGGGAAGCTGCTTTCAAGAAAACCATCAGCAGCCGGGCAGAGGTTTTATTTTACCATGTAAACAATTCCGAAGAAGCCAGGGATGCCACCGCAAAGGGGTTGGCGCTAATGCCTGATACTGTATTTTGCATGAGCGATGAAATATTGGCCGGCGCAATCAAAGCAATACAGGAAGCAGGCTTAAAAATACCCGGCAGCATTGCTGTGATAGCAATCAGCAACGGGTACATCCCCAAATTATACTTCCCCGAAATTACCTATGTGGAAACAAGCGGCTATAAGCTCGGCAAGCTTGCCTTTGAAAGCATGATAGCAAAAATTAATGGCTTAGACGAAGGGAAAGAACTTATTGTGGAATCAATATTAGTTAAAGGCGGCTCTATTTAATAGCCTGCGGTTTCTTTACTTTGCATTTGTTTTATTCAACAAATGAGCAGCAATAATATTACCGAAACAGAAAGGTTGCAGGCAGAAAATGAAAGCCTGAAGCAATTGTTGAATCAATATAGTATTGGTGCATTGCAGAAGAATCCCACAACGGAAGAAGGAGCCGCAATAGATGTTGCAGCCCTGAAAAGCAATTATGATTTGCAAACAGAAGAATTAAAATTTGTCCGCTATTATATACAGGAATTGAAGCAAAAGGCCGAAGCTGCCGCAGAAAGGGAAGCCGCAATGGAAAGGGAAGCCGCAAAATCCATCAGCGTTTCTTACCAGCTTGAAGATATACAATCAAAATACAATCATTTGCAGGCACAGCTTAATGACATTGAAGAAAGGCTGCGGCAACTGAGCAGCCAAAACATTTTGCAGGTGCAACAAACAAGCCGTATTGCAGAACTGGAAAGCCTGCTGGCAAATGCAGAAGAAGAAATTGAATTATTAAAAAACAACATCCCTGCTGAAAATTAATAATTGAAGCTATGAGCAAGATTGCTGATATAAGAAAAGAATACAAACTAAAAAGTTTCACAGAAGCAGGTGCCCACCCGGATGCTATACAACAATTTGCTGCATGGTGGGGCGAAGCAATTAACAGCAGCATTGATGAAGTAAATGCCTTTACATTGGCTACTGCATCCAGTGATGGCAAACCATCAGCAAGGATACTTTTATTAAAAGGGTTTGATGAAAACGGGTTTGTTTTTTTTTCCAATTACCAAAGCCACAAAGGCAAACAGATATATGAAAACCCCAATGCAGCAATGGTTATTTTCTGGAAAGAACTGGAAAGGCAAATAAGGATTGAAGGCAGCATAGAAAAAACCAGTAACGTTGAAAGCGATGAATATTTTTTGTCGAGGCCAACGGGCAGCCAATTGGGTGCCTGGGCTTCGCCGCAAAGCAGCGTTATTAATAACAGAGGCGTGATAGAAGATAACTTAAAAAAATATGAAGCTCAATTTGCCACAACACCATTAACACGGCCGCCTCACTGGGGAGGCTACCGTTTAAAGCCAAATCTTATTGAATTTTGGCAAGGCAGGCCTAGCAGGCTGCACGACAGGCTTCAATATACTTTGCAGGAAAATGGAAAATGGAAAATGGAAAGGCTTGCACCCTGATAAATTTATTAAAAAATTTTGCTTTTTTGCCCGCTAAAGCACCCATTCTATTTCCCCAAAATCAAAAAAATTATCAATAATGTCTGTTGTAAAAAGCTGGCCATTGGGCAGCACATATTTTATCACAGTATTAAATTCAATTTCCCCTTTCCGCAGTTTTACTGTACTGTCTTTTTTAAACAGACGGCTGTTATACTCATCCAATAAATTATCAAACTCCCCTTCACTAGCCAACGCAGCCCTTTCCAGAACCATCCCCTGCAACTCTTTGGCTAACATAACCACATCAAAAGTTTTCCCTGTTATTTGTTTTAGTGAAACCGCGTTGCCAAGCCCCTTATCAAAATTTGTTTGGTTGATATTGATGCCGATACCAACCACAGAGAACCTCCAAACATTGTTGCCCCATTTGTCTTTGCCAATAATATTTTCAATCAACACGCCCCCTGCCTTTCTGTCACGCCAGTAAATATCATTGGGCCATTTTATAAAAACTTCATCGCCGGCATATTTGCTGAAAAAATCGTAGCAGCCCAGTGCCACAGCCACAGACAGCCGGAATTGTTGCGCCACCTGTAATTGTTTTGGCCCAACCACAATACTAATTGCTATATTTTCTCCGTTACCAGTGTGCCAGGTTTTGCCACGCTGGCCTTTGCCCCCTGTTTGTTTGTATGCAAAGAAAGCGTCTCCGTGTTTTGCCAAACCAGCATGTGCCTTTGCCATGGCATAGTTGTTGGTGCTGTCCACGCTGGAAAGAGCAATAAAGTTATTGTTTGATAAAGGCATAATTACACAGCAGCTCTTTTAATTGGCCAATAGCGGCGGGCATTTGTAAGCAAAGAAATTGTATTTTTGAACCCTGCGCAAGCTACGCCGGGCAAAGCGTAAAACAAAAGTGCCGGGCAACAAAGCAACTATAATAACATAAAAGAAAACAACAGCATTTGAACAACCTCACAGTTTTATCAAGCCGCAAAAAAAACACATCAACCCGGCTCACCAGAAACAGTAAAATTTTCAAGGCAATCATTAACGCTATCCAGGAAAAAAAGGGGGAAAATATCATCAGCCTCGACCTTAGAAAAATACCTGAGGCTGTAGCCGATTTTTTTGTGATTTGCGAAGTAAACAATACCACACAGCTTAAAGCCATCGCCGATAATGTGGACGAAGAAGTAAAAAGCAAATGCCAGGAGCGCCCTTACCACCACGAAGGCAGGCAGGGCCTGCAATGGGTTTTAATAGATTATGTAAATATTGTGGTACATGTAATGATGGCAGAGCAAAGAAAATTTTACCAATTGGAAGAAATGTGGAGCGATGCCCCTATGATGGAACACAACGATTAACCATAATTCTTGTTATAGCTATAATAAACAACTAAACACAAAATTGTAAGAACGTATTTTATGTCTGAAGAAAACAATATAACGGAAGCAAACAAAAAAAACAGCCCTAACAGCCAGGGGCAGCCCGGCGACGGGGAAAAAAAGAAACCCAGGTTCAATATCTACTGGATATATGGGATTGCATTTGCAGCATTGATTGGGTACAATCTTGTAAGGGGTGTTTCTATAGCAGGCGTTGAAACATCCGAAGTTAATTTTTATGAAATGGTGAAATTGGGGGATGTGGAAAAAACCAAAACCATCATCAACAAAAACCTTGTAAGGGTTTATTTGTACAAAGACTCCGTTTTAAAACATGCTGAGTTTTACAAAAAAGCCCTCACCAACAAAGGCGACTATGAGGCGGTGACAAAAAACACAAACGCTCAATTGTATTTTGGCATATCAAAAGACAAAACCATCACTGAACTGATGAACCAAAACGGGTTTTATGATAAAAACCCTTCTGTAAAAAAAGTGCCCGATTTCCCCGATGAAGAAGGCGAAATATTTACCCAATTGGTTACAACATTGCTGCCAATACTTTTAATTGGCCTTCTTTTTATCATGATGATGCGTAAAGTTGGCGGCCCGGGCGGTACTGGCGGCGGGCCAGGCGGCATTTTTAATATTGGCAAGTCAAAAGCAACGCTGTTTGACAAAGCATCGAGAGTGAACATAAACTTTGGCGATGTTGCCGGGCTTGACGAAGCAAAAGTAGAGGTGATGGAGATTGTTGATTTTTTAAAAAACCCCAAAAAATATACAGCCCTTGGCGGCAAAATTCCAAAGGGCGCTTTGCTGATTGGCCCTCCCGGCACCGGTAAAACGCTTTTGGCAAAAGCCGTTGCAGGCGAGGCACAGGTACCTTTCTTTAGTTTGAGCGGAAGCGATTTTGTGGAAATGTTTGTAGGCGTGGGCGCCAGCCGTGTAAGGGATTTGTTTAAGCAGGCAAGGGAAAAAGCGCCCTGCATTATTTTCATTGACGAAATAGATGCCATAGGAAGGGCAAGAGGGAAGAATGTGATGATGAGCAACGACGAAAGGGAAAACACATTGAACCAACTGCTGGTGGAAATGGATGGCTTTGGCACCGACCTTGGGATTATCATTTTAGCAGCTACTAACAGGCCCGATGTGCTGGACTCTGCGTTGCTGAGGCCCGGCCGTTTC
>CAYRRL010000045.1:0-11769 GCA_964426665.1 uncultured Ferruginibacter sp.
GTTTTTTTATTGGCCCAAAAAACACCAAATAAAATGATAAGCAGGCAGGCTCCCTTTTTCCAGTTAAAATCTTCGTTGTAAAAATATACGCCCAGTATAATGGCCACGAATGGTATGCCGTATGTAACCATGCTTGAAAAGATAGAACCAGCCCTCTTGATGAGGTTGTAAAATAAAATAGTGGCGATGGCAGTGCCGAAAACGCCCAGCACAACAGAAGCTGTGATGCCCCTGAGTATGGCAGTATCGCTTAAAGGCAGCGAAAAAAAACCGGTGAAGCATAATACAAGCAGTGCCGGTATTGCATTGGTGGCAAGCGAAAGCGCTGCCACGTGCAGCGAAGAAAAATGCGACAGGTATTTTGAAACAATATTCACATTAAAGCCATACATCATTGTTGCTATCAGCAGCAGCAATGGGTTAACGAGGCTGCTGGCATTTTGTATTGGCCCTTTGTTAAGCACCAGCAAAATACTGCCTGTAAAAGCAATCAATACACCAATAACTTTATTGGCAGGGGTTTCTTTTTTAAAAAACAGGGCGCCGATTGCAACAACAAAAATGGGCGTGAGGGAATTGAGCATGCCAGCAAGCGAGCTGTCCAGCTCCTGCTCGGCTATGCAAAATAAAAATGCCGGCAACAGGTTGCCCAATACGCCGGATAAAAAAATTAGCGGCAGTTTCTTTAATGGGATTTGCCTTAGCGCTTTTGCTACAAGCGGCAGCAATATGGTGCCTGCAGCCAGTATCCTTACGGCGGCAATATGGAACGGGCTTAATTTATTATCAAGCCCAATCTTCATTAAAATAAAACTGCTGCCCCAAATAATGGACAATACAATAAATAAAAGCCAGTCAATAACTTTTTTGCTCACGGGTGCAAAGATGTTGCTATTTGGATAAATTAACCTGTATCAATTTTTTGAAAGATATGTGTATCAGTATCACATAAATGAAAAATAAATTATTAAAAATTGCCCGGCAATCCCTTTAGACTGTACATTTATCCCGGTAACTAAATCTACTATCAATTTTAAACTAATTATTATGGGAATGATTAAAGAATTCAAAGAGTTTGCCCTTAAGGGCAATCTTGTTGACATGGCAATTGCCTTTGTAATGGGCGGTGCTTTCGGTAAAGTAGTAACTGCCTTTGTTGAAAAGATGTTTGCGCCAATAGTAGGCCTGCTTTTGAATGGCATTGACCTTAACAGTAAAAAATACGTAATGAAAGAGGCTGTTGCCGAAGTGAAAGATGCCTCGGGGGCTGTTACAACACCAGCTTCACCAGAACTGGCTATTAACTGGGGTGAGTTTATTACAGCCTGTATCAACTTTATCATTGTAGCTTTTGTAATGTTCATGATTATAAAGGCAATGAACAAAATGAAGAAAAAACAGGAAGAAGCACCAGCAGCACCGCCAGAAGATATTGCACTCTTGAGGGAAATAAGGGACTCTTTAAAAAAATAAACAATTGTACAACTTTATCACAGCATTGCCGGTCTTTGTGCGGCAATGCTTTTTTTATCACAAAAAAATATGAATATGAAAATTATAATCAGCCTGGTGGCAACAACAATCTTTTTCTCTGCAAAGCTTTTTGCACAAGACCCATCTATCAAAGACATGCAGAACGCTGCCAGCAAGGAAGTAAAAGGCCTTGACAGCAATGGCTGGAAAAAGGGAGGTACCTTCCTTATCAACCTTAACCAGGGCCACCTTAGCAACTGGGTTGGCGGCGGCGAGCAGAACACGCTTGGCATCAATGCAATTCTTAACTACGCTGTTAATTATAAAAAAGATAAAACAAGGTGGGACAATTATTTTGAAGTAGCCCTTGGCATGCAAAACGCCACCAGCTTCAACAAATTCAGGAAGACAGACGACCGCTTTGATATTACCAGCAAATATGGCCATGAAATAGCCAGTAAATGGTATGCGTCCTTGCTGTTTAACTTCAATACGCAAATGCTGCCGGGTTATGCTTATACCGCAGCAAGCCAAACAAAAATTTCCAACATTTTCAGCCCGGCAAAAGTACTGTTGTCGTTAGGTGCAGAATACAGGCCCAGCGATAATTTTTCGGTTTTCGTTTCGCCAATCACTGCCCGGTGGCTGCTAAAGATGGATAAAGATTTTCTTAACCAGGCTGCATTTGGCGTGCCTGCAGGCAAAAAAAGCTACAACGAGCTTGGCGCTTACCTTTCGGCCCGTTATAAAATAGACCTGGCAAAATTTGCCACATACACCACCCGCCTCGATTTGTTTACCAATTACAAGCGAAACCCACAAAATGTAGATGTGCTTTTCAACAACCTGCTGGTGTTTAAATACAATACCTGGCTGGCCACTTCCATCAGCGTTGATGTATTGTACGACCATGATATTTTAACTAAAACACAATTGAAAGAAATACTGGGCATTGGCCTTTCGCTAAAGCTGTAAAGTTTTGGGCCCAGGGCACGGCTTTGAAAAATATCCCTATTTTCGCAGCGGCTTCAAAAAATGAAGCCGTTGTTTTTATAAATAAATACCAAAACTACAGATGGAAAAATTGCCTGGCCTGCTTTTGCTTACACTTATAAGTTTTCAATTACATGCACAAGACGCCACTGTGAAGGAAATGCAGGATGCTTCAAAAAAAACAGTAATTGCCGATACTTCAAAAAAGCCAAATAAAAACGGGTGGGTGCATGGCGCCAACTTTACATTCAGCCTTACACAAGTAGGCAATAAAAACTGGATTGCAGCAGGCGGCGACGAGTTCTCTCTTTCAACAGCATTTTCTTTAAATGCTTATGCTAAACGAAAATGGGGGAATCGTATGCAGCACAACTGGGACAATATGCTGGACGTAAACTACGGCCTGGTTAAAACTACTTCGTTGGGTGTAAGGAAAGTAAACGACCGCCTTGATTTTATTTCCAAATACGGCTTTATGCCAAAAAAATGGAAGAATGTATATGTAACAGCCCTTGGCCAGCTTCGTTCGCAAATTACCAGTGGCTATCAATACGATTACCTTGGCACAACAACTAAAAGAAGAAATGCTGGCTTTTTTGCGCCGGCATACATAACCATTGCGCCCGGCGTAGAGTGGAAGCCGAATAGCTGGTTTACTTTGTTTGGTTCCCCATTTGCTGCGAGGTGGGTAATTGTAACCAATGGCCCTTACAGCTATGCAGCACAAGGCGGTATTTTTAATGGGCAGGTGGAAACACCACTGGCAACATTATATGGCGTGGACCCGGCTAAACAAAGCCGCGGCGAGTTTGGCATGTTTATGACTGCCAGCATTAAAAAAGACATTTTCAAAAACAAAGTGGCCTATTACAGCAAGCTTGATTTATATGCCAACTATGTAAAAAACCCGGAGAATGTTGATGTGTTCTGGACAAACCAGTTTAAAGTAAACCTTACTAAATGGCTTAATGTGAATTACCAACTGGATATGCTGTATGATGATGATACCAAAAACCCAAAAAAGCCAGCGAGCGCTGTTGGTTTACAGGTATTATCCACATTTGGCGTGGGCGTATCTGTAAAGATGTAATTCTCTCTTAACGTTTAATATATTTGCCCTCCCCAACTTAGTTGGGGAGGTTTTTTTATACATAAACATAGATACTGTGAACACCGCCACATACCAGATAAAGCTTGAGCAGTTTGAGGGGCCGTTTGACCTTTTGTTGTTTTTTATCGAAAGGGACGAACTGGATATTTACAATATCCCCATCACTAAAATCACCAACGATTTCCTTGATTTCATACACCAGGGCGAAAAGCTGAATATTGAATTGAGCAGCGAATTTATTTTGTTCATCAGCACGCTCATGCGTATCAAAGCAAAAATGCTGATACCAAGAAAAGAACTGGATGCCCAGGGCAACGAGATTGACCCGAGGCAGGAACTGGTGAATAAAATATTGGAATATAAAAAATACAAAGAAGCATCTGCTAAACTGGCTGAAATGGAGGAGGTGAGGATGCTGATGTTCAAGCGTGGCAACCTGCACAGGGAACTGGCGCAAATTGGCGAAGAATCCGGTGAGGGCACAGAAATACAAGCGGTAACACTTTTCAAACTGATGAAGGCTTTCGAAAAAGTAATTCAAAAGCTGCATGAAAGAAACAACCGGCCGGTACATACAGTAATACAGTACAATTATACAATGGAAGAAAGCAGGGACTATATGCTGAACCATTGCCGCACCGAAAAAACAACTTCATTTGAAAAAATATTCGATATCTGCGAAGACAGGATGCATGCGCTGTTCCTCTTTTTAAGCTTGCTTGAATTGGCACAACAAAAATATCTTTCAATAGTAACTGGCGAGGGGAAGAACAATTTTATTGTGGAGTACAATGAAAACAGGGAAGAGGATAATAACACGCCGCTTGATTATAACCAAATGACAAGTTTTAACTAACAATGACAACCCCGGCCAAACTGGGGTTGTTTTTTGCTATTATGTCAGGGAAATTGTATTGGCTTGCAATTTGATGTTTAAACATCAAATTTAAAAAGGAAAATCATGAAAACAATATTGCAAAGAGCTTCCGAACGTGGGAGCGCCGACCATGGCTGGCTGAAACCAAATTTTTATTTCAGTTTTGCTAATTATTACAACCCGGAGAAAGTTCATTTTGGCCTGTTAAGGGTATTGAATGACGATTTTATTGCCGGTGGAGGGAAGTTCCATTCACACCCGCATGATAATATGGAAATAGTAACAATCCCATTAAGCGGTGCTGTTCACCATAAAGACAATACAGGCGGAGAAGGCATTATACAAGCTGGCGATGTGCAAATAATGAGCGCTGGCAGCGGTGTGGTACACTCTGAAGCCAATGCCTCTGCGGATGAAGAATTGAACCTGTTCCAAATATGGGTATTCCCTAAAGAAAAAAATATTAAGCCGAGGTACGACCAAAGAACGTTTGATGTAAGCGAAAGGGAAAACAAATGGCAGGTAGTTGTTTCGCCAAGGGAAGAAGACAATGGTTTATGGATAAACCAGGATGCCCGTTTTTCTCTTGTGAAATTACAGGCCGGCAAAACACTGGAATATAAAAATGCTTTTAAAGGCAACGGTGTTTATTTGGTAAACGTTTCAGGCAATGTGAAAGCAGGCGGTACAACGCTTGAGAAAAGGGATGCGTTGGGCATATATGATACAGATTCATTCAGCGTAACTGCCAATGAAGATTCAGAGTTGTTAGCAATAGAAGTGCCAATGAACTAAACATATAAACTCTATGAAACTGAATGCAGCTTTTTGGCTGCATTTTTTATTTTGAGTATAGACGCAGATTCGCAGATTGGTTCCGGATTAAACTTCTGAAATTGAAAAAAATAATCTGCGAACCTGGGGCATATTATTTAAATACCCACAACAACACCGGCTTCTCCGTAGCGTCAATATATTTTTTCAATATTTGCAAAAATGATGGTGCCACAGTTGGGCAGCCCTGGCTCCTGCAAATTGGCAACGGGGATATTTCTATTGGAGGCACACAATCCATTGCATGCAAAACAACAAAGCGGTTGAAAGCATTGCTGTTAGTTTTATCAAGCCCGTATAATTTATAAGCAAGCCCAAACTTGCCATTATAAGAATTGCCAACTTTATATTTTCCCTTCGACGTGCAATTGCTTCCCGGCACATTAGAGAAGCTAACATCGTTGTAACCACTGTTGCCATAGCCATGCGCTACCAATCCAGATTTTATTATCCTATCACTTTGAAAATCGTAAATAAAAAACCGGTTGCTGCCACTTTCGATTTTCATATCTACTAAAAAACAATAATCGCTGTTGAAACCATTTGTTGCAGCATAAAGTTTTAGCTCCGTAGCAAACGGCTTCAGCCTTGCAAGTGTGGCTGATTTTTTATTGTTACTTCTAATGGTTGCAGCAACAGCATGTGATTTATAATTTTTTGTTGTTTTGAAATACTGCCGGGCAAATGGCGATGCTGCCAATAAGGCAAACAGGATAATAAGAAGGCGGTTCATACTGGTAGGTTTTTAGGAGCAGGATACAATATTAAAAACCTTCCATAGCGCCATTCATTTATACCAGTATAAATAAAAGTTAAGAAAGGGCTATACACCTTGCCACAAAATAAAAAGAGGCTACCCCTGATTTTGAGAGAGCCTCTTTTTCACACTTGCCATCCAGAGCGTAGCCGAAGGGATACTTTACATCTTTCCCACCATTTTCTCCGGCACTACCCATTCATCAAATTCCTTTTCTGTAAGGTAGCCAAGCTTTACAGCCATTGCTTTTAATGTTGTGTGTTCTTTATGCGCTTTTTGTGCAATCTCCGCTGCTTTGTAGTAACCAATTTTTGTGTTCAGCGCCGTTACCAGCATCAGGCTATTGTCAACATGTTTTTTAATGTTTGCTTTTATTGGTTCAATGCCAACAGCACATTTATCATTAAAGCTAACACAGCCATCGCCAATTAACCTGGCACTGTGCAGAAAATTGTAAATCATTACCGGCTTAAACACATTCAGTTCAAAATGCCCCATGGCACCGCCAACATTAATAGCAACATCATTGCCCATTACCTGGGCTGCAATCATCGTTAATGCTTCGCACTGCGTGGGGTTTACTTTTCCCGGCATAATGGAAGAGCCCGGCTCATTATCAGGTATAAATATTTCGCCAATGCCTGAACGTGGGCCAGATGACAACATGCGGATATCATTTGCAATTTTCATCAAACTAACGGCAACAGTTTTTAATGCGCCATGAGCTTCCACAATGGCATCATGCGCTGCCAATGCTTCAAATTTATTTTTTGCAGTAACGAAGGGCAGCCTGGTGAGTTTTGCAATATGCTTCGCAACATTCGCATCATAACCGGGGGGTGTGTTGATGCCAGTACCAACTGCTGTGCCGCCCAATGCCAGTTCTGATAAATGTGCCAATGTATTTTTAATTGCTTTCAACCCATGGTCAAGTTGGGAAACATAACCGCTGAATTCCTGGCCCAATGTAAGCGGCGTGGCATCCATAAAATGCGTACGGCCAATCTTCACCACTTTTTTAAAGGCTTTTGATTTTTTATCTAGAGTGTTGCGGAGCTTTTCAATGCCGGGTATTGTTGTTTCAATTAAAATTTTATACGCTGCAATGTGCATGGCTGTTGGGAAAGTGTCATTGCTGCTCTGGCTTTTGTTTACATCATCATTTGGGTGAAGGTATTTTTCTTTATCAGCTAATTTGCCGCCATTAAGTACATGCCCACGGTAAGCAATCACTTCATTGCAGTTCATATTGCTTTGTGTACCGCTGCCTGTTTGCCACACCACCAATGGAAAATAATCATTGAGTTTGCCATCCAGAATTTCTTTGCACACTTTGCCAATCAAATCTGCTTTTTTCTTTGGCAAAATACCGGCTTCGTAATTCGTCAATGCTGCTGCATGTTTTAAATAAGCAAAGGCGCTGATGATTTCTTTGGGCATTTTGTTGATGTCCTGTGCAATTTTAAAATTGTCGATGCTGCGCTGGGTTTGAGCGCCGTAGTAGGCATCCACGGGCACTTTCACTTCGCCCATGGTGTCTTTTTCAATGCGGTATTCCATAAAAGAAGAAGTTGGTTTTTTGTTTGAGGTGCAAAGATAGAGCAGGGGAGGTTTATTTCAGGGTTTGATTTAAATAATGAAACAAAGAAGGGGAGCAGGTGCCTGTTGGCAAAAATTACGCTTTCGGGGTTAATACTTTATGCTCGTATGCCCACTTTACCAACGACAAGGCATTGTTGGTGCCCGTTTTGCGGAAGATATTTTTTCGGTGGGTTTCTACTGTAAGAAGGGAGATATTAAGGGTTTCTGCAATTTCTTTATTGCTGAGCTCTTTTTCTATTAAGGCAATCAGTTGTTTTTCCCTGTTGGTAATATGCACTGCTTCCACTTGTTTGCGGATGTTGGCCTGTGCTTCCAGTTCTTTCAAAACGCCTTCGTGAAAATACATGCCGCCATTGTATACTTTGCTGATGGCGCCGGCCAATTCACTGGCATTGGTTTGCTTTAGCAAATAGCCTGCAATATCAGCTTCGTTAATCATTTCTTCCACTACATCGCCCTGGCCGCTCATGCTAAGCGCTATAATTTTTATGGAAGGGAATTGTTGCTTTACTGCTTTGGCCAATTGCTGGCCGCTCATGCCCGGCATCATTACATCTGTAAGCAAAATATCTACTGGCTGTTTCTGCAACTGGCTGAGCATGCTTGCGCCATCGTTGGCAGTGCCCACTATTTCAATGGATGGGTGTTGTTTAAGCAGAGAAATAAGGCCATCAATAATAATCTGATGGTCGTCTGTGATAGCGATTTTAATTTTTTCCCCCTTCATTTTGTTGTGGCGGCAGGTGTATTGCAACTACGGTTCCGTTGCCAGGGCTGCTGTCCCACTGCACTGTGCCCTTTAAAAACGAAACCCGGCTCCGAATATTTTGCAAACCTAACCCATCTGCGCCATTATTGATGATGGAAGTATCAAAACCTTTACCGTTGTCTTCAATCAGTAAATCTATCCCTTCGCTGTTGTTTTGTATGGAGATATCCAGTTCGGTGGCAGCGGCGTGTTTAATACTGTTGTTGACGCATTCCTGCACCACACGGTACAATATTGTTTCGGTAATGCTGCCCAGTTCGGTATGCAGCCCTTCTGCCTGCATTGAAATAGACAATATCTTTTTGTCAATCTGCTGCGTAAATTCTTTCAATGCATTCACCAGCCCTTTTTTCAACAAAGCGTTTGGCATCATGTTGTGGCTTACCTGCCTTACTTCTTTGCAGCTTTCGCCTACCAGCAATGTTGTTTTGGCAAGCAGTTGCTGTTGCTCATCGTTTGCATTATTAATTTCTTTTTCCATTACCTGCAAATTCAGCCAGGCGGCTGTCATCAGTTGCCCCACGCCGTCATGAAGGTCGGCGGCTATGCGCTTGCGTTCGTTTTCTTCAGCAGTTAAAATATTGATAGTGGCTTCCTCCCTTTGTTTAATAACGCTTTGCTGCAGTTCTTTTTCTTTTTTTAATTTGTAGCGGCGGTAGAAAAGCCAGCCCAGCAACAGCAGCAATACAAATACAATAATGCCGCCAATGATAACCAGCCGCTGGTTATCCAGTTTTGATTGCTGAAGCGAAATGGTTTGCTCTTTTTTATCTGCTTCATATATCTCTTTCAGCTCTGCAATTTTGTGTTCAGACTTTTCATTGATCATCCTGTCCTTTATTACAGCAGCAGAATCTTTAGCAATGATGGCAATGTTTAATTTGCCCTGTTCCCTGTACACAGCGCCCAGTTGGCCCCAGGCGTCATATTTCATAAAATTATTGTTGGTGCTATCGCCAAGCACAATGCAGTAGCGGTAGTTATTTACTGCCGCAGCATAATTTTTTTGCTTAAATGCAAGCATGCCAAGGGTAAAATAATTGTCGGACATATACAGCACATTGCCATTGGCAGAATCAAGCAACACACATTGATTAAAATAATACGCAGCGCTGTCGTACCTGCCGCTGTACATGTAGCAGTTGCCTTTGTTGTTGTAAAAAATTGATTTGATTGTGGGCGAGCCTATGGAGTCGCTGGCGGCAATGCCCATATTATCAATTGCCAAAGCACTGTCGAACTGGTTATTCATGCCATAAATATTGGCCAGCGTTTGTGCAGAAGTAAGGTAGTAAGTTGTGTTTCCAGTCTCCTTGTTTATTTGCATGGCCTGCTGCACATATTGCTTTGCAGTGGCAATGTCGTTTTTCAATTGGTACAGTTCCCCAATATTTGATAACACGCCTGCCGAGCTTTTTTTGTCTTTACGGTTTTCGAAAATGCGGAGCGCTTTAAAATAATAATCAAGTGCTGCCGGGTAATCTGCCATTTTTTTGCTGCATACGCCAAGGCCGTTGTATATCCTTGCTTTTAGCGTATCGGCTTTTGAACGGGCCAGCATTCCAAGCATGTGGTTGTATTCTTTTGCTGCCAGCGTGGGGCTGCTGGTGCTGTGGCAAATAGATTTGCCTATAAGGGCCATCACTTTATATTCTACCGGCAAATTATTGCTGCCCTGCTCAATAAGGCCAGAATAATACAGAACAGAATCGTTGTTTACATTCACATACTGTTTTTGCTTTGCGTACCATTGGTTGATAGCAGCGGCTTGCTGGTTTGTTTTGCCGCCGCTGCACGACAAAACATGCAACAACAAAAGAAAGCCGCAGCGCCGCATTAGTTTTTTTATCATGGTTCCAGTTGACAGAGAGGTATGGGTAAAGGTAATTTTTATGCAGTGTAAAAATAACCGGCCTGGGCATTTGGCAAATACCTGTTGCAGGGTATTTAATTTCTGGCTGCAAGGGCTGTTGCCATTTGGCGAAGCGGTTATTTATTGTGCCTTGAACAATTTAATTGTATAGTCAAGCAATTTTTTGTTTCCATGCCCACCATGGCCCGGCACTACGGTTTTTGCATTCGGGAATTCCTTTTTTACTTTCTCAACTGTGGCTGGCCAATCTGCTACATTAGCATCGCCCAAATAGCCTTTGCCGGCATCCAGTTCTTTTATTAAACAACCGCCAAACAATACATTCTCACTGGGGAAATATCCAACAATATTATCTTTTGTATGCCCTTCGCCGCAAAACTTTGCGACGATACTTGTATTGCCCACTTTTAAAACAAGCGAATCACTGAAACTGTTTTTGGGAGCAACTTCATTTTTTTCTTTTGCAAGCTCAATTGTTTTGAAATACGCATAGGAAGGGATGCTGTTTTCATCAAATGCTTTAAGCCCGCCCAGGCAATCGTCGTGGAAATGCGTGGGTATTACTGCGTTTATTTTGCAATGAAGCGTTTCTCTTACCCATTTGATTAACTCTGCTGAACCCGTATCGTTCGTTGGCGTGTCGAAAACAATTGTTTCATTGCTGTTCCTCACAATAAGGCCGTTGCAGGGCACATAGCCAAAATCGTTCGTTTGTTTGTACGAAGTATGCACAAAAGAATTTTTAGCAATTTGGGTTACAATTAAAACATTTGATTTATAAACTTCTTTTGCTTTGAATGTATTTCGTTTTTGTGCGCTGCAATTTAATAGTGTTATTGAAATTGCAATTGTCAGTAGGGTTTTTATCATTGTTTTTTTGTGTTGTTTTTTTAGTCGTGAGGCTTTAAGTCAGGAGGTTAACTTTAAACTATTTCAAAACAAGATTTATTTTCTTCCTGGGATAAGCTAAACCTATTTTGTAGTCTCTGCCCCAATCTGTTTCCCCAGCTTTTCAAATTCAACATCATTTGGTTCCCACAGTTCAATTTTGTTGCCCTCTATATCAATGATGTGTACAAACTTTCCGTATTCAACTGTTTGAATGGTGTCAGCAATTGTAACGCTGTCTTTTTTAAGCTGGTTAATGAGTGCTTCCAAATTTTCTACTCTATAGTTTATCATAAAGCCTTTTGTGGAAGGCTCAAAGTATTTTGTCTTTTCAGAAAACGGGCTCCATTGGGTGAAGCCCTTTTTTGTAGAGTCGGCGCCCTGGTGCCATTCAAAAACTGCCCCGTATTGATTTGTGTTCAACCCAAGGTGGGCTTTGTACCATTCCCTTACTTTTTTTGGGTCTTTGCATTTAAAAAATATGCCGCCAATGCCTGTTGCTCTTTTAAAAGAGGGGCCATTATTCATTTTTGTGATTAATGACTTAAAAGCAAAACCCAAAGCAAATGTTGCTATAAATGAAAGGGTGATT
>CAYRRL010000046.1:0-11725 GCA_964426665.1 uncultured Ferruginibacter sp.
TTACAGGTAATGCTTTGCCTGCTTTGTCATAGGCTCTTACATTGTGCACAAACTTCCCAAAATCGCTGTTGGTGTATGTGCCGGGCACAATCTTGGGCATGTAAAAAATAATTTCTGCTGATTTTATTCTGGGCACTACAAGCTCTACTTTTAAATCATCGTCAGCCAATGCAGTAAGGTCAACTTTGTATTGGTAACTATTTTGGGCCTTCAGCAAAGCGGCAGGCCCCAGCAACAAAAAAGCGAGCTGGCAAATATTCTTTTTCATCCAGGTTTATATTTCCTGCAAAACTCGGCAAAATGAAGCACGGGGGTTTACCGCCTGTCAAAACATATTGTCTTTTTAAATTTCCTGTTTATAAAAATATTTCAGGAAATTGCCCGTTCAACGATTTTAGCCCATGGGGTTTTTGAAAAAAATATTCGGGAAAGAAGAGGAGATAATAATCAATGATTATGCTGGTTTTTGGCAATGGTTCAGGCAGCACGACAAGGCCTTTTTTAAAACCGTGAAGGAGCATGAAAAAGTGGACGAGGATTTTTTACGGAAAATAACGCCGCTGCTGCGCCAGCTTAGCGAAGACTTTTATTGCGTTACTGGTATGATAGACGATAATACCGCTGAGCTTATCATCAGTACCGATGGCATCATAAAAGCATTTGTGTTTGCAGAAGAGTTTGTGGCCGCAGCGCCTGCTATCAAAGGGTGGAGGTTTACAGCGCTTAAACCATCCACTGATATTGTTACCATGGGCATTGAAATGGACGGCTACGAATTCAATAGCAGCAACATTAGTTTTTTCAGCAACGATTTGCCCGAATACCCCGATGAAATTGATATTACCCTGGTGCATGAACAATATACAGAGGAAAACAGCGAAACCATTACAAGCGGCTGCCTTATATACCTCGATAATTTATTGGGCGAATACAACACGGCCATTATGGTGGATGTGGTGCAGGTGGCCGGCAAACAGGAAGGCCAGGAATTGATACCGATAGAAAAATTGCAGGCGTATTTATCGTGGCGGCAAAAAGAGTTTGTAGAAAAATACGAAGGCGTGCGGTATGGCACAGAGGAAGACAGCTACACCACTATGGAAGCCGAGGATGAAAACGGTGCGCCGGTATATGCCATCATTAACCAGGACCTGATGAATTGGGACGCCAAAGCTTCCCATCCATGGATGGTTATTATCGAAATACGCTTTGACGGCAAAGACAACGAAGGCATGCCCAGCGAAGCAGACAATAACCTGATGAATGAATTTGAAGACGAAGTACTAAGCAAGCTGCCCGACAGCGAAGGTTACCTTAACATAGGGAGGGAAACTTACAACAACATGCGCTGTATTTATTTTGCCTGCAAAGAATTCAAGCAATCCTCAAAAACAATTGCCGGCCTGATAGCTGCCTACAAAGACAGGCTTGACGTTTCTTATGATATTTTTAAAGATAAATATTGGATGGCGGTAAACCATTTGAAGCCGTAGGCTGTTGCCGGCTGTAGTATACATTTTGATTTTTATGCCTTATTCAAAAAACATAAAATCAATTCTCAACAAACACAAAAAAAGGGACAGCTGGTTTTTGGATGATTATTCTGTGAACCCTTATGAAGGCTGTAGCTGCAATTGCCAGTATTGTTATGTAAGGGGCAGCAAGTATGGGGAGAATATGGGCGAAGGTTTGGCAGTAAAAATAAATGCAGCAACAATTTTAGAAAAACAACTTGCCAGCCGTGCAAAGAAAAACGAATACGGCATTGTAGCTGTAGGCTCTGCTACAGATGCTTACATACACCACGAAGAGCAGTATGGAATAACAAGGCAAATACTGGAAGGGTTGCTTAAATACAGGTTCCCTGTTTTTGTAAGCACCAAAGCCACACTAATAACAAGGGATATTGAATTGCTGAAGCAAATAGATGCTGCCGCAATATTGCCGGAAGATTTAAAAAGCACATTAAAAAGGGGCGCTATACTTTCCGTGTCTGTTTCTACAATGGATGAAAAAATCGGCAATGCATTGGAGCCCGGCGCTGCGCCGCCATTAAAGCGCCTCGAAACATTGCAGCGGCTAAAAGGCGAAGGCTTTCTTGCCGGCGTAAATGCAATGCCATTGCTTCCATATATCAGCGACACGGACGAAGAACTGGAAAAAATTGTGGCAGCAGCAAAAGCTCATGGCGCAGATTATATTTTAATTGGAGGGCTTACGCTGTTTGGCAAAGAAGCGGCCGACAGCAAGGCACTTTATTATAAATTTTTAGAAAAACATAAACCCGGATTGATAAACCGGTATAGCCAATTATACGGCAGCAACTTTTACCCGCCATGGCAATACCAGCAGCAAGTAAAAGAAAGGGCAGATAAAATTTGCAAAGCTTACCAAATAAGAACATCTATTATTGAGCAATGAATAACATAAATACACAACTGCAGGCCATACAAAGAACATTGCAGCAGCAGGCCAGCAATGCGGTGCAGGAAGCAAACAGCAAATTTGTTCCCGGCAGCAAAAAAGTATATGGCGTGCCCAACCCTTTTTTAAACACTTTGGCAAAACAGTTTAAAACAGGCGGTTTCGATTTAGTAAAAGCATTGTGGGCCAGCGGCGCTTACGAAGAAAAAATGATTGCGCTGAAAATGCTAGGCTGCATTGCTAAAAAAGATGCGCCGCAGTCATTGCAGCTGGTGCAGGTTTTTTCAACGGGCATTGACAACTGGGCAATATGCGACACAATGGGCATGCAATCGCTGAAGCCTGTCGTGAAAACGCACCAACAGGAAATTTTTGCTTTGGCAAAAAAATTCAATTCGTCAAAAAATATGTGGCAGCGCCGGCTTTCATTGGTATTGGTGGAATATTATACAAGAGACAAAACTTTGCTGCCGCAAATAAATGGCTTAGTGAGCGCTTTGGAAAATGACGAAGAATATTATGTGAAGAAAGCGGTTGTGTGGATAAAGAAAAATATTTCGAAGGGCAAATAAGGAAAACCTATAGCATATTAAAAAGAGCGGGGCGCCGAAGGCGCCCCGCTCTTTTTAAAAAAACATTTTACTTCAGCAAAGATTGAAACACCGCCTCATTCACTTTCAACGGGTATTTCTTTTTCAATTCCTCAATCCATTTTTCTTCCATCTGCGTTTGGTAATCATTTATCACCAACCCCCTTGCCTCTTCAAAACTGCGTTGTTGGTTAGGAGGGAAAAGTTGCAGTATTTTTATAAAGCTGGCAGTGTTGTCTGTTGTATTTACTTGTGGGGCAGATATTAGCCCGGCTGCCGCTGTGGTTCCTTCCGGCAATTGCAACTGGCTGATTTCATACCTGCCCGAATCAGCCTGAACCCTTCCTTCGCTTTGCTCGGCAATAGCAGCCCACGTTTTCCCTTCTTTCAATGCTGCCATGGCTTCATTAGCCGCTTCAATGCTGTTGGCATTGAACAGTAATACTGCAGCGCTTTCGGCCCACAAATATTTTGCTTTGTTTGCATCATAATATTTTTTAAGCCCTGCGCTGTCGTTGGCAGCTTTGCTCCACACATTCCTCTCCATTGTTTCAAACAGCATATTGCCTTCTTTGAATTCCTGTATCTGGTATTTAAAGCTTTCGTCAAATTCTTCCAGGTGTTTTCGGTAGTATTCAATTACAACTGTGCTGATATATTTTTCCAGCAAAGCTTTATTGTTTTCGCCTTTGTACACATCTGCATTCAGTTTGTAGTCCCTTACAAAGTGCATCCAATCGCTGCCGGTAACTTTTGATTTGGCAAAAGAGAAGATGCTTGTCTTGTTAAATGGGGATTTGCCTACTTCTTTTGTTGCAGTTACGCTGTCTGCATATTTAAAAAGCATTTCGTCTTTTGCGGCAGGGTTTCTTCTAAAACCTGTTTTAGCCATGATGGTTTTTAAAAAACTTTGCTTTGCTACATTTATCCTTGCATCCTGCAACACCTGCTGGCGCAGCGATGCCATAAAACCTTCATCGTTTTTATCCGCAGGCACAGGGTGCTGCTGCAGGCGTTTTATGATATGGTAGCCATAGCCAGTGGCAACAGGCTTTGCAATATCGCCGTCGTTCTTCAACGCAAACACTGCATTTTCAAAAGGCGCTTCAAACTTGCCGGTGCCAAACTCAGCCATTTCGCCGCCGGTTAAGTAAGTGATGCGGTCGTCGCTGTATTTTTTTGCCAGCTCGGCAAAGTTGCCGCCAGCCTGCAAAAGTTTATATACAGAATCTGCCAGCTCTTTTAGTTCATGCTTCTTGGTTTCGTCCACAGATGGCGGCACGGCTATTAAAATCTGCGCCACTTTCCATTTGCCGGCGCTTTTTCTTTCATCTGCATTTTTAAAAATATGCAAAGCAGATTTAGTTCGGTAAACATTGCTTACGCCGCCGGGCTTTAATCCGTACACCAACGATTCTATTTCGTAAGGCACCGTCAATGCCGTGATATAACCAAGGTCTTTTCCTTTCACTGGAATCAGCTCGTCGCTTACTTCGCTGACAAGTTTATCATAATCAGTTCTTCCTGCAATCAGCTGCTGCCTTATTTTTTCAATGGCTTTGTTTGCTTTTATTGTGTCGGCGGCAATCATGCTGCTATTGATGTTAACATAAAAGTGCAAAACATGAATGTCTTTTTGGCTGCGGCCAAAGGCTTCGTCCACCAGCATATCCACACGCTTGTCGTCATTCAAATAATTTTCTTCCACCTGGCTTCGGAAGTTCTGCATATCGTATTGAAGTTGCGGCAGCGTGTCGAGCCTTGTTTCGTATGCAGCCTTTACTTTCAATTTGAATTTGGAATATAAATCCAGGTATTCCCTGTATGCCTTTTCTTTATCTGAAACAGGGGTTTTGTTTTTATTATAAGCCCTTAAAAATTCTTCTTTGCTTACAGCGTTATTGCCATACGTAAAAAGGGTTTGTGAATGGCCTGCAGAAAATGCCAATGAAACAGCAAGCAATAAAAAAAAATGCTTCATGCGGTGGTTTCGTTATTTAGTTTTGGTGGAATTTTTCTTCACTTGCAGCAGTTCGTCTATTTGTTTCAGGCTTAGTTTTTTTGCCATGATATTTTTGTCTTTGTCAAGCAACAAAATGGTAGGCGTCATTATTACGTCGTACAATTGCCTGTAACTCGGCTTTTGTGCCGCCACATCTGCTTCTTCTTTTTCCTTTGTCTGGTACACATTGGCCCATTCATCCAGGTTATGATCATGTATAAACTTTTTCCAGGCAGGCTTCACATCGTCTTTGCCATCTGCGGACAAAACAGCAAACACTTTTACGCCCTGTTTCTTCCAGCTTGCTTTGTAAAAAGAATCCAGCCTTGGTATCTCTTCCTTGCAGTGGCCGCAATTGGGGTCCCAAAAAACAACTACCGTGTAATCTGCTTTTAAATTATATAAAGTATAAGGCCTGCCTGCTGTATCAAGCATTTCTAAGTCTGGCGCTTTGGCGCCAATAAGGCTGCTCACCACCATATAGTAGCGGCGCTTGATGGCTTCCATTTGTTTTTCATTAAGCCAACTGGTGAGCCCCGGGCCATGGTATTTTTCAAACAGGTGCACAAATATGGCATCCTGCCCCATGTATTTTGGGCTGATATATTCATCGGTGGACCAGTTCAAAATAAACTTGTACATCTCCGGGCAGCTGCGTGCCAGTAGCAACTGGTAGTCAAGAGATTTAATGATTGTATCAGGGTGCTGTACAATAATGTCCCTGTAATATTTTTCCCATTTGGGCAAAAAGAAAGGCGAGCGTATGATGCGTTCATCCATAAATGTAATCCCATCCCAATAATGTTTTTTGTAATGGTAATAGTTTTCCAGTGAGTCTGCATGGTTGGCAGGCTTGCTGTGCAGGATAGGCGGCTCCTTCATTGCATTAAGCATTATTGCCAGCATGCTTTGAGGCTGTGTTTTCATTATATCATCCCTGTAATCATTCAGTTCTTTATTCACTTTGTTGTAGTTGGCTTCATGCAGGGCAGAGTCGGCTTTTGTTTTTGATTCGTTGTACAGTTTTCTTTCTGTCTCCCATATTTTCCCTTTTGCAGCTACAAATTTTTGGTAGCCCCTGAATAGTTCGTCTTCTTTGGAGCCTGTTACAATCATTTTGTTTACCAAATCCGTTGTGTCCAGCGAAACGGTTATGTCCTGGTCTTTGTCAATAAAAAAATCCGCATATTTTGTTTTGCCGGGCAGGAATATTGAGTAGATGCCGCCGGGCAATCTCTTTTTGCCCTGGAATATAGCTGTGCCCTTGTTGCTGATGGCAGCAGAATCTTCGATATTAAAATTCTTGCCGCTATAATAAGTAAGGAAGGCAAGGCCGCTGTCGTATTGCGGGGCATGCAGGGTAACTTTAAAGTTTTGTGCTGTTGCAAATGCGCAAACGAGGCAAAACAGCATTGGTAGAAATAGTCGCTTCATAATTTTCAGTAAGGCGTAAAAGTACCTAAAATCAACGTTCAGCCAACAACAGGCTGTATAACCCTTTTTAAAAATTACAAATCGTTAACATTCCTTTGTACGTTACTTTTGCCGCTGTGAAAAGAAAAAAATTTACGCTGGAAAAAGTATTGGTTACGGGCTACGCTTCTGAAGGCAAGGCGCTGGCAAAAGTAGATGGCAAAGTAATTTTTATTGAAGGTGCGGTGCCAGGCGACACAGTGGATGTTTTTGTAAGCACCAATAAAAAAGATTGGGGGGAAGGAAGGGTTACCAAAATTCATGAGCCTTCTAAAGAAAGGGTACAACCTTTCTGCCGGCACTTTGGTACTTGTGGCGGCTGCAAATGGCAAATGCTGCCTTATGAAAAACAACTGGAATACAAACAGCAGGAAGCAGAGCAAAATTTCAAACGCATAGGAAAAGTTGATTTGCCGCCATTGATGCCGATAGTTGGCAGCAATGCCATAAAATATTACCGCAACAAACTGGAGTTTACTTTTAGCAATAAACGGTACCTGAGCAAAGAAGAAGTAGAACAGGCCGGCGAAATAAAACAGGAAAATGCGTTAGGTTTCCATGTGCCGAGAATCTTTGATAAGATAATTGACATTCACGAATGTTTTTTAATGGATGATGTAAACAATCAAATCCGCAACAGCATCCGGGAGTTTGTAAAGGAGAATAATTATTCCTTTTATGATATTAAGCAGCATACAGGCTGGCTCCGCAATATTATCATCCGGCATTGCACCACTGGCGAGCTGATGGTAAATGTTTGCCTTGGTTATGAAGATGAAACAGAAAGAAAAAAACTGCTCGATTTTATTTTAGCAACAGCCCCCTCTATCACTACATTGCTATACACCATCAATCCCAAATGGAATGACAGTATTTATGATTTAGAGCCACAGGTTTATTTTGGAAAAGGCTATGCTATTGAGCAATTGGAAAATTTTAAATTCAAAATTGGGCCTAAATCTTTTTTTCAAACCAATACAAGGCAGGGGGAAAAGCTATACCAAATCACAAGGGATTTTGCAGGTTTGACAGGCAATGAGATTGTGTATGATTTGTATTGCGGCACAGGCAGCATTGGCATTTTTGTAAGCAGCAAAGCAAAAAAAATTATTGGCGTGGAAACGGTAGCCGAAGCGATAGAAGACGCTAAAGAAAATGCCGCACTTAATAATATTTCACATGCCGAGTTCTTTGCAGGCGATGTAATTAAAATTTGCGATGACAATTTTTTTGCAGCACATGGAAAACCTGATATTGTCATTACCGACCCTCCCCGTGCAGGGATGCATACCACATTAGTAGAAAAACTTTTGGAAATTGCTTCGCCGAAAATTGTGTATGTAAGCTGCAACCCGGCAACACAGGCCCGTGACCTTGCTTTGCTGGATGCAAAGTATTCTGTTGAGAAAATACAGCCAGTGGATATGTTCCCTCACACACACCATATAGAATGTGTGGTACTGTTAAAATTGAGAAACTGATTACTGCTGTTGCTGCACCATTTGCATATATCTCCGGTAGGAGTTGTTTTCTCCAATCTTTTTTTCATCCAGTTTGCTGGCAACTAATTTGGGTGTGAGGATAGAAGCCATCTCATTGCTCACCTGCCCATCTTCATACGAAACAGAAACGCCAACTTCCAGTGTTTGCTTGGCAGTTCCTTTATAAGTCCCTCTTACAGGAGATACATCACTAAAGTTCCTTCCCACTGCAAGCCTTACGTGCAAATCGTCCACTACGCAATTATTGGTTGGGTCAAAGCCCAGCCAACCATAAAAAGGGATGTATGCTTCCACCCATGCATGGGTAGCGCCTTCACCACGCAGGTTATGGTCGTGCGGGCACACATAGCCGCTTACATAACGGGCAGGTATGCCCAACAGGCGAAGTATTGCTAAAAGTATATGGGCAAAGTCCTGGCATACGCCGGCTTTTAGTTTCCATATTTCATCCAGTGTTGTGGTTACACTGGTAATGCCTTTGATGTATTGAAAATTCTTATAAACATATTCTGTCAGTTGCTGCAAGGCAACATATACCGACACTGTTTTATAAAAACCTGCATCGGCAATTGCTTTTAATTCAGGCAATGCATCAAAATTTTCCTGTTTTAAAAAATCAATAAAAGGAACAATGTATTTTATTTCTTCCAGGTGTCTCCATTGGCCTACAGCAGGCATATCATCAACCGGCATTGGCCTTGGCGAAGTAAAAACTGCAATATTAGAGTCAATCCTCAATTCTGTATGCGGTGCTGCGTTCATAAACGAACCAATCTCATTGCCATAATAATCTTTGTACACTTCAAGCATTGGCTCCCCTGTAATAGAAATACGCTGGCTCTGCAAATTTTGATATTCGTCTTTAATAGGATACAGCATTAATTGGTTAGCGCTGTCCCTAACAGGTTCAGGGTAAGTATACCTTGTAACGTGGTGGATTAGAAAACGGGGCATGTATTGGTTATTAGTTATAAGTTATTATTTAAGAGTATGCAAAATACTTCCGGCTCAAAGCATCGCCAATTTCATACAAGCCCATTTTTGTTTCATGCAAAAAATTATGCAATCCCTCTGCTTCAATAGAATCGGGCGTTGAGTATTTGATGCTGCTTTTTAATTTCCCAATCATAAACCCGATTTCTTTAAATGCCTGTGCGTTCCCTTCGTTTTCCAGTCTTTCAAAATAGCGCTGCAAGCGGTTCACTGCAAAAATGATTGACCTTGGAAAATTATCATTCAGTATTACTTGCTCAACAACGTTCTTTGCTTCAAAGCCGCTGCGGTAAGTTTTTAAATACAATTCATAGCCGGAGATAGACATCAGCAAATATTTCCAATACGTTGTATCTGCAATTTTATCGCCGTCGTTTTTCAGGTTGCTGAATTTCACATCCAGTATATCGGCGCTTTGCACAGCCCGCTCTAAAAATTTTCCAATATTAATAAAGGCATTGCTTTCCCCTCTTGCCATTGTAACGTCAGTTGTTCCATAATAAAGCAATCCATTTTTTAAAAGGTTATCCAGCACTGTTACCGGGTCTTCTTTCTGCAGCCATTCTTCCAGCCGCCAATCCCTCATGGTGTGATAAAAATCATTGAGGCATTGCCACATTTCTTTTGTGATATGGTCCTGTACGCTTCTTCCATTCTCCCTGGCAGCTGTAACAATATTCAACACCGAATTAGTATTGTCTTTCCCAATCGTAATAAATTTCAGCACTTCCCTCGTGTTGTATTCCATCGCCTTTGCCTGATCGTCATTCAAAAAGGTAAAAATCTTCAAAATCGGCAGCCACGAAAACTCCTGCACATCATCCTGCGATGCCGCATAATTTATTTTGAGCATCCGCAAAATATTATCGCTACGTTCCATGTAACGGCTCATCCAGTATAAACTATCGGCAACACGGCTCAGCATTAAATCTTTATTCTTTTTGTTATAAATATTTGTTCTTTATTCAACGCAGTTGTGTCAGCCGATAGCTACCGGCTCACTTGTGCTGTAATTTCTATATTCAGCTTTTGCCACATTTTGTATTCTGGACGAAAGTGAAGCCTTCGCCCACGTCATTTTGTTTTCCCTTTTTTACGGCGGGTTGCACCCGCCTACTAATATGCCGATCCTACGGGGCTAATATGCTTCAATAGCCTGGCTAACCCATTTTATCCCGCCAGTATTTGCATCTTCACAAACCCATTCAATCATTATAATCCTTCAAAATCCCCGTTCAGGCTATTGGCTCAGCACCCATGTATCCTTACTTCCACCGCCTTGCGATGAATTCACCACCAATGAACCTTCTCTTAATGCAACCCTTGTCAACCCACCCGGCACAATTTCAATTCCACCCGGGCCGCACAATGCATAAGGGCGCAGGTCAACCCTTCTCGGTTGCAGCTTTCCTTCCATATAGCATGGCACAGATGATAAACTGATGGTTGGCTGTGCTATAAAATTCCTGGGCATCTTCATTACTTCCTTCTTATAATCATCTATTTCTTTTTCACTGGCTGCAATGCCCATCAGCATGCCATAGCCGCCGCTCTCATTTGTTTTCTTTATCACCATGTTATTTATATTCTTAAACACATATTCTCTTTCATCATCCTTTCCTAACTGGTAGGTGGGAACGTTTTTCAATATTGGTTCTTCATTCAGGTAGTATCTTATCATTGCAGGCACAAAGGCATATATTGCTTTGTCATCTGCTACGCCATTGCCCACAGCATTTACTATCGCTACATTTCCTTTTCTATATGCGCTCATAATTCCCGAAACTCCCAATACGCTATTGGGATTAAACATCAACGGGTCTAAAAATTCGTCATCCACTCTTCTGTATATCACATCCACTTGCTGCAAGCCAGCTGTTGTTTTCATATACACTTTATGGCTGTCAACTACCAAATCGCTTCCTTCCACCAGTTCCACGCCCATCATCCTGGCTAAAGTGGAATGCTCAAAATAGGCAGAGTTATAAATGCCGGGCGTAAGCAATACTATTGTGGGGTTGGCAATTTGCCTTGGCGAAAGCGATACCAGGTTTTTATGCAGGATGGTTGGGTATTCTGTAACGCTCCGCACATTATTCTGCGGCAGCAGGTCAGGAAAAATACGCTTGGTTATTTCCCTGTTCTCCAGCATATAGCTTACGCCGCTTGGCGTACGCAGGTTATCTTCTAAAATATAAAACGAGCCATCATTGTTGCGTATCAAATCAATGCCGGAAATATGAACATAAATATCATGCGGCACAGGGAAATTGTGCATCTCCCTCAAATAATGAGGGCAACTATAAATCATATCAGCCGGCACCAACCCGTCTTTTACAATAAACTGGTTGGTGTAAACATCTTTTAAAAAAAGATTGAGCGCCCTCAGCCGTTGCTTGATGCCACGTTCAATATAATCCCATTCACTTGCAGTGATAATCCGGGGAATTATATCAAAGGGGAATATTTTTTCAATGCCTTCTCCACTGCTATACACGGTGAATGTAATGCCCTGGCTCATGAACAGGCGCTTTGCCAGTTCTTCTTTTTTACCAAGCTCTTCCGAGGAAATTGTACCGAGGAATTCCATCACCTTGGCGTACTGCTCCCTGATGGCTCCGTTGTTCACCATCTCATCCCAAACCGTGTCGGGCACTATGTACGATTGCAGCATTTCGCCGGTAAGCATAAGCTTCAGTTTTATCAATAATTATGGGAGGCAATCGTAAAAAACCAAGATA
>CAYRRL010000047.1:0-11677 GCA_964426665.1 uncultured Ferruginibacter sp.
ATCAAGTTCCTGTTTCTGCAATACAGGGTCTTTTTTTACGATATGTGAATGGTCTTGTATAAATGTGGTGCAAAAATTACAATAGCCTTCAGCATTAAATGTTGCGCCGGGCACATTGGCATCCACCACACAGCGTTTGCACATTTGTATATTTTCCTGTTTCATAATTATTAACTCAGCAATTGTACTAACTCATTATACTTTGGGTACGTAATAAGCACCGCTCTGTGAGGCCCCTGGAACACAAAGAATGCGCCTGCACTTACAGCATTGGCGCCTGCATCCACAGCCGCTTTTATATCAGCAAGGCTTCCTGCGCCGCCTACAGCCACAAGCGGCACAGATAAAATCTTTGCTGCTTCTTTTATTAATTCAATATCCATGCCTTTCATGGTGCCGTCTTTGTCAACAGCATTCAGCACAATTTCGCCGGCACCGGCTTTCACGGCATCAAGCATGTAATCCTGCCATTTTTTATCCAGTGTTTTGCCGGTAGCGGCTGAATATAGCTTTGGTTGGCCCAGCCAGTTTCTTTTTACATCCACAGAAACAAGTATGCTGGAACTCCCCCATTTATCTGACAAATTTTTCACCAGCGACAAATCATCGAGCACTGATGTTTGCAAACAAATTTTTTCGATGCCTGAATTAAAAAGCCTTTGCGCCTGTTCCATAGTTTTGATGCCGCCGCCATAACTTAAAGGCATAAAACATTCGCTTGCAAATTGCTCTATCAAAGCATAGTTAGGTTCTTTTTTTTCCTTGCTTGCCGTAATATCAAGCACCATTAGTTCATCCACTTCTTTATCATTAAAAATGCGGATAGCATTAATCGGGTCGCCCACATATTTAGGCTCTGAAAATTTTAAAGTTTTTACCAACCCGCCATTGCGGAGCAGCAAACAAGGTATTACACGGTGCTTAAGCATATTTTAAATAGCTATAAAATGTTTTAGCAAATCCATGCCGAAACGGTGGCTTTTCTCAGGATGGAATTGTGTGGCGTAGATGTTTTCGTGGCTGATGGCTGCAGTAAATTCATAGCCGTGCACGGCACTCAATAATTCATCGGCAGGGTTGTTGCAAACTGCATGGTAAGAATGGACAAAGTAAAACCTTTGCTCTTCTTCTTTCTTTTCAATTAAAGGGTTTTGTTTTTTTACATGCACCGCATTCCAGCCCATATGCGGAATTTTAAATGGCGAATCTGGCGCTAAGCGAAAACGCTTTACATCTGCATCAAACCAGCCCAATCCGGGAAGTACCCCTTCTTCGCTGCCTTTGCACATCAGTTGCATGCCGAGGCAAATGCCCAGCACAGGCGTCTTTTTCACCAATACAGCTTCATTCAAATCGTTTACCCAGCCACGCTCATTTAAAAACTGCATGCCATGATCGAATGCGCCAATACCCGGCAGTATTAATTTTTTTGCATCTTTCAATTCCTTAACATCATCAATAATTTTTGACTCGCCGCCTATTTTTTTAATAATGTTGCGGATGGAGTTTAAGTTGCCGAGGCCGTAGTTAACTATATAAATCATTGGCGGTTTACAGTTTGAGGTTTACAGTTATACCTGCCGGAGAAATTCATTTTTGAATTGAAGGTACATTGGCTCTTTAATTAAAGAAGCCCACCATTCATCTACATTTATTGTATTAAGATGCTCTACCAGCGAAACAAAATTATTGTGTATAACTCCATGCTGCCTTAAGAAATCATAATAGGGCTTTACAATATCAGTTGGCTGGTCATTATCAAGCAGCCCCATGGTTGGATGGCCCACATACAGGCACTCCATAAAGTTGGTAGCAGGTATGGTAAACTGTACCACCAGCTTGCACTTCCCAATGGCTTCAGCAATGCTGCCAAGCCCGCTGTCAATTGTTACCCGGCTGTCTTTTATAAAAGCAATCCTGTTGGCATGGCTGAAAAGCCTGTTCATTGGCCTGGGCCTTGCTAACAGGTTTTTATATTTGCCGGCATTAATGTGTTGCAAAAAATATTCTGTGCCGCCTTTATAAAAATCAATATTGGCATCGTACACATCTGGGTAGCACATTAAAAAATCAAAAGCTTTTGTTTTGGGAACAGCATCATATAGCTGTTTGAATTTTTCGAGCCGGTAAGCTTTCCATGGCACATCGTTTGGCTTTATCTTCCATCCCCAAGTACGGTACTCGTCTGACAAACTGTTTTCATGCAGATAAGAATTATGGCCTACCAATTCCCCATAATATGCACCATGCTGGTAGCAAAAAAGTTGGGCGCCATGTTCAAGGTACTTTGCCACCAGCAATGAATTATAGTAGGGCGGCATGCCATGCAAATGGAATACTTTTGATGCGGCACTGAACAGCTTAATGCTTTCAAAGTCTTTTTCAAAGTACTCCACATATACACGTGGGAGCCTCCTCACAATATTTTTAAAATAAATACCCTGTTGCTTTGCAGCGATACTTTCTGCTTTTGCCCTTTTTTCTTTGCTGCCGCCTCCGGGATAAATTGGGTAGTACAACGGCAAAGGGCAGCCTGTTTCTTTTTTCACAATTTCAAGCGCCGGCAGCCCAATGCTTATATTATTATTTCCCTGCAATACGGCATGTATCTCTTTCAGCCTGCCTGGAAATTTAAAATGCCTTATAATTGAGGGGAGCCTTGCGATAATTTTATCTTTAAGACCGGGCACATGGTGGCTGTTGATGGGCAGCAATGCAGGCTCTTCATTTAATTCCTGCTGCGAAAGCACATGCTTAATACTTATAACTGCATTTACATAATCGTTCATTACAATCTTCCAAAACCGGAATGAATAATCAACGCCATGAATTTCATTCATCACGGGTGCCAGCATTTCAAAAATGCTGTCACTTATTTTAACCCTGTCCAATGAAAATGCGCCCGGCACATCTCCATGCACTGTATTAAAGTGGGGTGACAAATGTTGTGGCACTTCCAATGGTATTAATTGCTAAACAAGCTGTGCCAGTGCAAGCCTCGTGCCTTTTGCATGGCTTTCTTTAAATGTTTTTCCAAGCACTTCATGGTAATGCTTTGGGTGCAGGCCATAACCCGGCCTTATGCTTTTTACATTTTCAGCAGTTACTTTTTCGCCTGCCTTTACATCCTTTACTATATAAAGCGACCTTGAAAACTCACGGCCGCTTTTTTGTTTGGCTGTTAAATGATAATCTACAACGCCCACAGACTGCTCTGCTTCCCTTACTGCTTTTACCATAGCAGTAAACTCTTCCACATTCATACTGAAAGAAGCGTCAGGGCCGCCAATTCCCCTGTCAATGATAAAATGCTTTTCTATCACTTTAGCGCCAAATGCAGCAGCCACAACCGGAACAGTTGCCCCCATAGTATGATCGCTTAAGCCAGCCATCACACCAAAACGTTTTGCCAAATCCGGTATCATAATCATATTGGCTTCATTGATTGGCGCAGGGTAGCTGCTGGTGCATTTCAACAAAACAATTTGATTGTTGCCAACCCTGCGGCAAGCATCCACTGCCAATTGAATATCTTCTTCCTCTGCGATGCCTGTTGAAATAATAACCGGCTTTCCTTTTGAAGCAGTGTATTCAATCAAAGGGATGTCGGTGATTTCAAATGAAGCTATTTTATAGGCAGGTGCTTTTAGCCCTTCTAACAAATCAACAGCAGTAAAATCAAACGGCGATGAAAAACAAACAAGCCCTTCTGCTTTTGCTGCATCAAAAATTTGCTTGTGCCATTCCCAAGGTGTATATGCTTCCTGATACAATTCATGCAAATACTTTCCATCCCATATTGTTCCTTGTTTCAGGCGAAAATCGTCTGTCTTTGCATCAATGGTGATAGTGTCTGCTGTATATGTTTGCAGCTTGATGGCATCTGCGCCTGTTTGTTTTGCTGCTTTTACATGCGCCAATGCGGTTTCCAATGAGCCATTGTGATTGGCTGAAAGCTCAGCAATGATAAAAACCTTATTGCTGTCAGGTGAAATTTCAAATTTATCTATGAAAATACTGTTCATTTACCTGTAAATATTTTTGGTGAACTTCAACTGGTTGTTTTCGTCTGTGCAAAGAAAGCCAAGCCTTTCAAACACTTTTACTGAAGCAATGTTTTGTGGCATTACAAAACCAGTTGCAGTTGAAATAGTTTTATTTTGTTGCGCCAGGTATTCTAACCCCTTTGCCAATAAAATCCTTCCTAATCCTTTGCCATGATGCCTCGGCGAAACTAAATAACTGATGAGTGCATTGCTCCCTGTAATATCAAAACGCAAAGAGCCAACGATTTCATTTCCCCATTTGCCAAGCAAATACATACAATCAGGTTGTTTAATCTTTTTAAGGAACCAATTTTGGTGTTCTTCAAAACTGATTGGGTTTTGATTGAAAGAATAAGCCCTTACAGTAGCATCAGATGCCCATTCAAAAGTTGTTTGCAAATATTCGTCAGTAGCGGCAATAAAACTTACGTCCTGCTGCACTTGTAATTCATTGAATAGTTTAATGAAACGTTCACATGATTTGCCGTCAAAAATTTGCCGCTGCTTTTCTTTCATCAACATAAAATCAGCGCCGTTTGCTGATGCCATTTTTTCTGCGGGCAAAGCGGCACTGGCTTCAATCAACCCTTTGTATAAAAATTTTTGGTTATCCGCTGTTTGAATTACAGCTAAAGCGCCTCCAACACTTGCATACTCCACACTCATGGTACTGGCTGAAATGATAGCGGCAGTTGATTGCTGCATGATGCTGAACATTGCTGTTTTTGGCACAGCCTGTATAATTTGCATGCTGCGAAAACCTGCAACAGCATTTTTTAATTGCTGCAAATACTGGTATGCTACACCCACCATCACTATCGTTTTCTCAAAGCGGCTGATGTATTCTTTGTTTTGTTCAATTACTTTACGGGTAAAATCCAAAGGGTCTGCACCGCCCATTGAAATAAGCAACTGGCTGTATATATTTTCATTTGTAGTTTGGTGGCGAAATGCAGCAGGCACATTTATCAAACTATAATTGCTGCCGGTATAAATACAACTTGCAGGAGCTATCATTTTATAATCGCTGATGTTAACTCCCATACTATGGTTAATAATAATATCCGCAATATTCCCCGGCTCCATCAAATCATCAATATATACTAAAGTGCAGCCCTTGTTTTTTACAGCTGTTTGGTATTTCTTTCCAAACCAATAACCATCCAGCACTACAATTTCATCCCCGCTTATTGTTTCAGCCATGTCAAAAGCAACTTCTTCATTTTTTTTTCTTTCGTCAGGAAGCTTATATGATATGGTTGGCACTTTTACCAATGGCACAGAAAGCTTTTGCAATTCTGATTTTAAAAAATCGGGTTCTTCATGGCTTACAAAAACGCAATCAAATTTTTTGTACAGCATTTGCGTTAGCGATAACAAACGGTGCACATGCCCAAAGCCAATTGCAGCAGAACCATCAGCACGAAAAATTATTTTGTGCTGCATCAGCCTTCCACAGGAATTTTAAAAACAACCTTCCGCACAAAACCGCAATCCCCATACAATGCCATGTGTGCGTCAGCTGGTGGAATCAGGCAATAACTACCAGCCGGCGCTTCAACTGTTTCAACAGGTATTTCATTGTACAAAGCATAATCACCTTCCTCGCTATATACTGATTTTATATTTGTGCAATCTGCAACAGGTTTTGATACAAGGATATCACTCCCTTCAACGGTGCAGTGCAGGTCGTGGAATTTTTTGTGTGCTTCTAAAATGTTTTTCCAATCATCGGTTCCTTTAGCGGCTAAAAAAACAACGGAAATATTTTCACCTAACTTTTCCTTGTCTCCATGCCTCCTTTGTTCCCAGTTAATTGGCACAGAGAAAAAATTCTTAACCACACCTATTTGTTGTTGGCTAATGATACCGGATAAATCAGTTAACTTTTTTACTAAACGCATCACGCAATTTCATTTTCTAAAAACGGATGATCGGCTTTCACAGCTGCCAACAGTTTTTTTCCTGCCGGGTCGCTCAGGTATGGCAAGCCCACTTCACTTTCAATCATTTTATATTCCACATCAGCCGGGGCAATGGTTTCATTCTCTTTCATATCCCTTGTAGCCACAGCTTTCAACTGGCGTGAAGTATATTTTATTTCGCTTGGGTTCAATTTTGTAATATCTGCAAACTCAACGTTAGCTTCATCCAATGCAGCAATATCTTTTATCATTTCTGCAATGGATTCAGGCGAAGAAGATGTGATATAATCAAACCTTTCTTCGCCAGCAACTAATCCGATGTGTTTTTCAAAAACCCTTGCACCAAGCATATAAGCAACACTTTGCAATTGCCTTCCCCATTCGCTTTGCCATGGAGAATGGTCTGCATAGCCAATCAATATGTTTGGGTATTGTTGTTTTAATAAGGCAATTTTTGCAATAGCACTTTGATGCAGGTGTGTTGGGAATGCCTGATGGCCAAACATCAGGATTTTTATTTGGCTGCCGAAGAAATTAAGTTTCTCATCTACCTCATCTTTCGTCCTTCCACCCATTCCAAGTATAATATCAATCCCTCCTTCTTTTATAATTTCTAAAATAGGCTGGTATATAAAATTTACCGGGTGTATGTCAACGTATTTTATAAAAGGGCGCCATTCATTGTTTGCAAAACGGGCAGCCATTTTATCACAGGGCATATAAATTACATCAAGTTTCAATTCTTTGCAAAGCACAAATACTTTTTCCCAATCATCCTTTGCAATCATCGCCTTTTTAAAAGGTTCGTAATGCGGGTTTACTTTTGACAAAAACCCATCATATTCGCCAATCACCTGAAACTTGATGCCGTTGGCCCCGGCTTTTGCTGATGCCTTTACCAACGCTGTTAAATACTCCACATCGCCCTGGTGAATAAAGGCGCTCTCGGTATAGAAGTAACTTTTATTAAGCATTTTTTAATGATACTTTAGCTGCTGGGTCTTCCTCAGTTCTTTGTTTCCCCAATTCTGTGCAGTGCAGGTTAATATTTACAATTTCAGGGTGGTTATCTAAAAATGCGATTATTTCTTTTGCTGTTGCCGTAAACAATTTATCGCCATACGCTTTGTGCAAAGCCGTAAAAAACTCATGGTCTTCCGGATAGTCTAAAGCTATGCGGTAATTTTTCTTTTCCAGTTTGCCGGTATATTTTTCATCAAGGTGCTGCACATTGAATTGCGCAGTCTTTAAAAAATAGTACAGCCAGTATTCTGTTTGTCCGTCGTTTTTTTTGTCAACTATTTTTTGCATCGCTGTTGGGTTAAGCCCGGACAAATACAAACCTATTGGCATATCGAAAATATGGATCAAATCCGCATTTGTTTTTTTGAATTGCTCAATCATGTATGGTATCAATTCAACAGGCACCAGCGGGCAATCGGCTGTCATGTTGATCACATAATCCAACCCATACTTTAACCTTGCTTCATTCAATCTTGAAATCACATCTTCCCTGTCGCCCCGGTAGCAATGAACGTTTTCCCTTTTGGCTACTTCTTCCAGCGGTGAATCCTCGCCGTCAACAGAAGTACAAATCACAATTTCATCTAAGTAAGGGGAAGTTTTTAAGCGCCTTACTAATTGTGTTATGTAATTTTCATTGCCGAATGGCAAGAGCAGTTTCTTTTTTAATCTCGATGATTTTAAACGTGCTGTTATTAAAAATCCAACTTTCATTTTTCTACCGATTCAATTATTTGTAAAACTTGCTTAGCTGAATCATAAGTGGCATTCTCACTTTTATTTCCATTTATAAAGCCAATAAAATCCTGCATTTGATTGCTGTACATCTTTTCGATGTTAAATAATTCCTGCCCATATAATCTTTCTGCAGCCGTTTCATTATATGGAGTAAAAAGCATTTCGCTCATGTCCCATGTATATTTTCCCCTCTCCGTAAACATTTCGCCAATATTCACGTTTTTAGGAGAGAAGAAGTCCAGTTCAAAATTAACCCTTGCGCCTGTTTTTGTTTTGCAGCTTACAAAAGCAAAATCATCTGTGTCAATTTCAAGCGGTGAAATTTTATCAGTAACACCAGTTGTGCTTACAGGCTCGCCAAATAAATACAGCATCAAATCAATTTCATGGCTCAGTGTCCTTATCACGCCGCCGCCCAATTCCTTTTTTGCAGTGTACTCTGTCCTGTAGTCGGCATAAGGGTGCCATTTGGGTAAATAATAAGAACGCTTGAAACTAATTTTGAAAACCTTTTCTTCTGCAGCAATTTCTTTAATGGTGTTAATCAGCGGAAGAAAGCGGACACAATAAGCAACTCTCAGGTTATCGCTAAAAGAAGATAATTTTTCCGCATCCTCTTTTGTATGTGCAATTGGTTTTTCAATTAACGTTTTTATTCCTTTTTGCAAAAAAGGCAAAGCTGTTACTACATGCAGCGATGTTGGGTTGGCAACTACAATGCCATGCGGTTGATAACTTAATGCGTCTTCTATACTATAAAATTCAGTGAAGCCGCTTTTTTCTTTCAGTGTGCCTTTTGCTGTACGCAAAACAGCTATTTCAATGTTGCCAATTTTTTGCAGGCAAGCGGCGTGGCGCTGGCCAATAGAACCCAAACCAACAATTAAAATTTTCATGCAAGCCCTCTCTCTAAAATAGTTACGAGTTCCATTGTCTCTTCCTGCGCAATATTTTGTTCAGGATGCCTTATCACTTTTATAAATTCAGCCAATGAATTTTTAAACGCATTGAATGAATCACTGAAAGTTTTTGTCACATTCCCCTTGCCGCCAAAAAATTTTATTTCCAATGGCGATGGCGTATTTCCGGTTGTTTTAAAATAACCGCTAACATTTTGCCATTCTACCAGCGTTTGCTTTTGATAGCTGCTGCCGATGCTTTTAACACTCATCAACTTGCCACGGCTCGGCAATTGTGCCACTAATGGTTCCAATACATGAATAGCATAGGTTTCCCATTTCTTCATTACGCTGCCTTCCACCAATTTTATTTCGCCAATATTTTTTTTCTCATCTCCCGTCAGCAACAATTCATTTGCGTAGCGCAATGAACTGCAGGAGAAAACCTGATTGGCATATTGCTGTGCATCCCATATTTTTTTTGCTTCGCTTGTTTTTATAGCTAATGGCTTGTCAATAAAAATGGGAATGCCTGCTTTTAAAAAAGGCAATGCCATTTCATAATGGTTTTCTGCATCGTCCCTTGCCAGCAATATTGCATCTACATTGCCAACCATTTCTTTCATATCATCAACAACAGTTGCAATGTTTGATGACAATGCAATATGCTCAGATATTTTTCTATCCTGCGCCCACACATGCGTTACGCTTCCTGAATGCCCAAGGCTGTCTTCCGGGAATTTTTGTTTTGCCAGGTATTCGGGTATCGCCGGGAAAGGGCAATCCTTCATATATCCGGCATTGTACCCATTAAATATTGCACTCCATGAATAAGGATGCCCGTTGCCTTCGCTCATGCCAATAACGCCAATTCTTAATTTGCTCATTGCTTCGGCCAATTGGATGGCATCAAAATTTGTTCGGGTATTGCAACAGTATTTTCTCCCAACTCAATACCCAGTTTTAAATCACGTATATTAATAAGCAGTTGCTGTGCATTTTCAACGCCAATAATTACTTTATCAATAAATGGTTTTGCTGCCACGAAATGCAGCAAGGCGCCAGCAATATTGTGCGTTTGTTGCTGCACTTTTTTTATCAATGGCTTTGCTATATCGAAAAACGAAGGCAATGTATTTGCATCTTTAAAAAACAAGCCTTGCAAAAAAGCAGAACGTGTATGTATTTCGCAACCTTTCTCTTTTAGTTTTTGCATCAGGTATTCAAACCGGTTGTCGAAATAATTGTAAGGCACCTGTATTAAATCAGGGATAAAATTTTTATCAAGCAATGCTTTCAGCTCCTCTGCTGTGTTTAATGAGAAACCAGCTTTTTCAACCAACCCCTGTTGCTGAAAATCTTTCAAAGCTTTCCACTGTGTTGCATCATTCAATATTTCAGCGGGGCGGTGGGCAAGGTAGCCGTAGAGTTTCTCTGTATGCAAATCATTTAACGATTGCTGCAATTGCTCCCTTATTGATTTGCCTTGCGAAGGTGTTATGTATTTTGAAACAATCTTAAACTTGTTCAAATCATTTTTGCCTAAAACCGCCTCTGCATTTCCATAGGCAGATGCCGTGTCTAAAACATCAATGCCATGTTCAGAAGCTGCATGCAAAATTTTATGTACTTCTTCAGTGGTTGTCTGCCCGCTTGTATTGCTGATGCCATAAGGCAGGCCAAACTGCACCGTGCCCAACCCAAGTTTATGACTGAGCATAAAAGTTTTCAATACATTCAATTACATACGCCTGTTCTTCATCAGTAAGCGTTGGGTACATTGGCAAACTCAAACAGTGCTTATAATAATTTTCTGATTGCGGCATATCGCCTTCCTTCCAGCCAAATTGTTTGTAGTAAGGCATAAGGTGCGTTGGTATGTAGTGCACCTGTGCATATATTTTTTGCTCCCTTAAATAATTATACAGCCCAAGCCTGTTATCTGCTTCAATAATGTATAAATGATAGCCGTGGCCTTCCACTGCGCCGGATTGCCCTTTGATATAATCTTTGCCTGAAAATGCTTTTGCATAATTTGCCGCTATCTCCCTCCTTCTTTCCAGGCCAGCATCTGCCCTTTTTAATTGGCTAAGGCCAAGCGCTGCCTGAAAATCTGTAATACGGTAATTATAGCCAAGTGTTTGCATCTCCATATACCAGCCGGGATAGGCTTCGGCGCTTGTTGGCTGGCCTGCTGCAAAATTTATATCGTTTGTAAATGTTCCTTGTTCCTTTGTGATGCCATGCGTACGCAATTGCAATAATTTTTTATACAGCTTTTCATCATTCGTTGTTATCATGCCGCCCTCGCCACAAGCAATATGCTTAACGGGATGAAAAGAAAATATGGCCAAATCCGCAAAGTTGCCATTGCCGCAATATTGCTTCTTGCCTTTGCTGTCAGTAAAATAACCACCGGGTGCATGGCAACTGTCTTCTAAAATCCACAAGCCATATTCATCTGCCAGTTTCCTGAATGCTTCCAAATTAACAGCCCTGCCTGCAAAATCAACAGGCACAATTCCTTGATAAGTTCCTTTTGGCGATGTTTCCAGTAATGCTTTTACTTTATTAATGTCAAGCAAATAAGTTGCAGGGTCAATGTCTGCAAACACCACTTCGCCACCGCAATATTTTATGCAATTGCTTGATGCTGCAAAAGTGATTGGTGGCGCAATTACTTTTTGCCCTGGCTTTACATTCAATGCCAATGCAGACAAATGCAATGCCGCAGTGCCATTAGCAACCGCCACTGCATATTTGCAACCAATATATTTTGCAAATGCATTTTCAAACTCGGCAATCTTCGGGCCCTGCGTTAAGTAATCGCTCAGCAATGTTTCATTCACTGCTTTTAAATCTTCTTCAGTGATGTGCTGGCGGCCATAAGGTATCGGGCCGAAAGATAGTATTCCGGTTGTGGTTTGTTCTTTGTTTAGCATTGCTTATCTTTTAAAGTATGGCTTTAAAATTTCATTTATAACAGCTTCGTTAAATATTTTCACCCCATTTTGATTCAAGTGAACATTGTCGTAAAAATGAAGAC
>CAYRRL010000048.1:0-11634 GCA_964426665.1 uncultured Ferruginibacter sp.
GAAAATCTGTTTGCATAATTGTTTTGTTGCGAACATTCGTAAGTGCATCAACTTCGTTGTGCCAGCCGATAGCTATCGGCTCACTTGTACTGTAAGCCTTTATGCGTTAACCCAGGCTTCATTCTCCTTTAATAAATTTATTAATTCATCCACAGCAACATTGCTGTCAACATTTCTCTTAACTACTTCTTTGCCTTTATACAATGTAATTTTCCCCGGCCCGCTGCCCACATAGCCAAAATCTGCATCAGCCATTTCGCCGGGGCCGTTTACAATACAACCCATAATCGCAATCTTAATTCCTTTTAAATGATTGGTAACAGCACGGATTTTAGCTGTTGTTTCCTGCAAGTCAAACAATGTTCTTCCGCAGCTTGGGCAACTAATGTATTCTGTTTTGCTTATCCGCCTGCGTGTGGCCTGCAAAATGCTGAAGCTGGTATTGTTTAAAAACTGGTAGTTATTTTTTATTGGCAAATAAGTGCGGCCGCTTATTTGTGTGCTGGTTAATTTATCTGGGCAGTTCATCAGCCAAATGCCATTGCCAATATTATCTAAAAACAAAGCGCCAGCTTTTTGGCTGAAATGGATCAATTGTTCATCCACTGTATTGTAACCATCGCTTTCAACTGCAATAATTAAAGGGTTGTTTGCCTGCGCTGCAAAGTTTCGGTAGCTGGATAATTTTTTTCCGTAAGGGCAAAATACAATGTTGTTGCAACCTTTAGTTGCTTCAAGCAATGCTGCATAATCATTATCTGCATCAACTGCCACAAAATTCATCACAGGGTGCTGCTTCTCTTTCAACGATAAAAATTCATTGCCCTGGAACAACGGGTAATATTTGCCGCCATTGTTTTCCGCAGGCAAGCTATTGGCATCAATAATAATTTTTAAAGTGCCGGGCAATGCAAAATCAATTTGTTTATTGCCGCTGTAAATAAAATCCGCCGCCGCATCTGCAATATTCCATTTGTCAGTGGCTTCATCATAAGTATAGCCTATGCTTTGCAAATCTGTGTGAGCAATTTTGTTTGCCAGCATAAAATCTGCCACCACAACCGGCACGTGCCCTTTGCCAATATTTGCGACTGCTTTGTTGTTCTGTATTGTTGCATTATCATTGAGAAATGCTGTTGCAGTTTGGTTGAGGGCTACCAAATCTTTGCATACAGGTATTTCAAACTCAGGGTCTTCTGTTAAGCTAACTCTTATGGTATCGCCAATGCCCTCCTGCAACAATGTGCCAATGCCAATGGCAGATTTTATCCTTCCGTCTTCCCCATCGCCGGCTTCGGTAACGCCAAGGTGCAATGGGTAGCATTCGCCAAACTCTTCCTGCATGTGTTTTACTAACAGCCGGTATGCTTCCACCATTACAATCGGGTTGCTGCTCTTCATGCTCAGCACAATATTGTGGTAATCTTCGTTTCTGGCAATGCGCAAAAACTCCATGGCGCTTTCCACCATGCCGATAGCCGTGTCGCCATAGCGGCTCATGATGCGGTCGCTAAGGCTGCCATGGTTGGTGCCGATACGCATAGCTGTGCCATGCTCTTTGCAAATTTTTACCAACGGCGTAAAGCGCTCCCTTATCCTTTCAATTTCTTCTGCGTATTCCTCATCTGTGTATTCAATCTGTTCAAATTTTTTCTTGTCAACATAATTGCCGGGGTTTACCCTTACCTTTTCTACAATCCTTGCTGCTATTTCTGCTGCGTTGGGTGTAAAATGTATATCGGCCACCAACGGTGTGTTGTAGCCTTTCTTTCTTAATTCATCTTTTATGTTTTGTAAATTCTCTGCTTCTTTTTTTGAAGGGGCGGTAATGCGTACCAATTCGGCGCCGGCTTCAATGCAGCGGATGCTTTGCTCCACAGTAGCCATAGTATCCATCGTATCTGTGGTGGTCATCGTCTGCACACGTATAGGATGGCCATTGCCCAACAGCAAGCCTCCAATTTTTACTTCCCTTGTAGGCAGCCTTTTATATTCAGTCAGAGATTCGCAATGCAATTTCATAATGCTGTTTTGCCATTAAAAATGGTTGGCAAAAATAACAATTATGAAGGGAGAATGTTGTTTTGGGCGAAAAACCATATCACCAGTCTTTTTCAGGCTTATAAGGCGATTGTGCATCTGCTTTTTTCAGTTTGTCCTGCAGGTTTTTTTCCTGCTGCATCAGTGCTTTCAATTTTTCTTCAGCCTCCTTTTTAGTCATTTTACTGGGCTGCGGCTTTGGTTGCTGGGGCTGCTGCTGGTTTTTTGGCTGTTGTTTTTTATCGTCTTTCTTTTTATTGTCCTGTTTTTGTTTTTCCTGCTGCTTTTGCTGCTGTAATGCCTTTTGCAAATTAAGCCTTGCATCTTCGTCATCAGGGTTTAGCTTCAGCGCATTTTTATAGGCTTCAATACATTCAGGCAGCTTTTTGTTGTTCTGCAAAGCCACGCCTTTATTATACAATGCTTCGGCCCTGTCTTTTTTGTTTTTGCTTAATTCAACAGCCTTGTCGTAAGCCTTTATCGCATCAGCAGGGTTATTTTCTTTGTACAAAGCATTGCCCAGGTTGTATTGTGCATCAGCATTGGCCGGCGCTTTTTCAATTGCTTTTTTGTAATTAACTGTTGCCTCGCTGTATTTTTTTTGCTTGTATTCTTCGTTGCCTTTATAAACCCATTGGCTGCTTGTTTGTGAAAACAATGCTGCTGGCAAACAAAAAACTATGGCCAGCAAAAATGCGCTTGCTACAGCCCGGCCGCTTCTTGTGCCCCTTTCTTCTTTTGCGCTCTTAGCCTCGGAAATAAAAAACTCTGCCAGCAATAACAGCAATGCCAGGCCCAGCAGCCACGGGAAAAAATGCCGGAATGTGGCAAGCGATGTTTCTGTAATGCCACGCTGCCCCAGTGTTTTCAACTGTGCTTCCACAGCGCTTGCTGTTTCATCGGTATTGGCCAGCGGCGTGTAAATGCCGCCGGTGCCGGCAGCAATGTTCCTTAATGTTATTTCATTAAGCTTTGTAATAACCGTTTTGCCTTCTGCGTCTTTTTTTGGTTCGCCGGTAACAGGGTCGTCAATTGTAGCGCCCTCTGCTGAACCAACGCCAACTGTGTTTACCATGATGCCTTCTTCAGCTAAAGCGGCTGATAGTTTTTCTGCATCTTCGTCATGCCCTTCGCCATCGGTTATCAGTACAATGGATTTGTATTTCTTTTCTTTTGAGTTAAAAGAAGCATAGCACATTTTTAATGCATCGCCGATAACAGTGCCTTGTGTCGGCACAATATCGGGGCTGGCAGCAGATAAATATAATTTAGCAGCAGCCAAGTCTGATGTTAATGGCATTTGCAAATAAGCCCTGCCTGCAAATACAACAATGCCCATCCTGTCGTCTGGTATTTTGTCAATCAGTTTGCTTACAAATTGCTTTGCCCTTTCCAGCCTGTTGGGTTTAATGTCCTGCGCCAGCATGCTTTTGCTTACATCCAGTGCAACCATCACATCAATGCCGTTGCGTTTTACATTGCTGCTGCCAATTGGTTTCCTTGGGTTGGACAATGCAATGGCAAGCACGGCAAAAGCAAGCGCTATTAATGAAAACTTCAGCGCAAATTTTTGCGGGCTGTAGCTGCTGATGAGCTGTTGCACCAATGCCGGGTCGCCAATGGTTTTAATTTTTCTTCTTTTCCAGTTGAGGCATAAAAAAAACAAAGCTGCCATTATAGGCAGGCCGCATAAAGCCAATAAGTATCCCGGGTGCTGGAATTGCATTGTGTAATTGATGTTTCAAAGATAGGGAAAGGGGAATTTGGGCAGGCAGGGGCTGGCGTAGAATGGATGTTAAAAATAGAAATTGAAATCAGGCGGCAGTTTTCTTCTTCCGGGCACCTGTGGTTTGCCACGGCTTTTAGTGCGGGGCAGCATTATTTTAGAAGCCTGATAATTACCACAACTGTAATGATGGCTACAATGGATGTATATATCTGCTTATTGTATTTTGCTAACCAGTTGGGTAAATAGATGTCGAAATTTTCCCTGGTTGAAGGCGAGTATTTTCTTGCCCAAACTGTAAGCGGGCAATAGAATTTAAAAATAAGCAAGGTTAACCCCTCTAAAGCAATAAGCCCATAACATATCCACAGCCACCTGTCGATTTTATTTGCTATGGCTGCGTAAAGCATATAAAAGATAACTGCATTAAAGAAAAGCCAAACTATAGTATGAGCTATTTTGATAATAGTGAGTTTGCTTTCGTTTGTCATGTCTTAGAGGCTTGGATGTTTAATTAGCATTTTAACGTTGACGGCTTGCTGCCGGCAGGTGTTTGAAAAACGTTCTGCAGGAACTGTAGCCCTTTGTTAAATACCCGGTGACAATCTGTTCTTTTAAGCCCAATAAAATGGTTGATTTTTAGTCAACTTATTTCAGGCAGAGGCATTGTGCCAGCACTATTTATTTTGTTTCATAAAATCCTTCATCAAACTATCCGCCACCTTCCCCGTAAAAACTATTGCATATACCGGCAACAAATGGCAGCCATCCAAAAAGTAAGTGCTGTCATGCGCAGGGGCTTCATTAGTATAAGTAAAAAATGAAAAGTCGTAAAACTTATTGTAGCTGGTAATGCCGGCGGTATCGCTGTTTACATCATTGAGCAAGCCGTGTATTTTTTTTGAAACCGGCATGGCCAGCCCGTAAACAATGCTGCCCCGCTTTTTTAAAACGCCAATGGCAGAATCAGCAGTGTGGCAATACTGCAGCCACGAAGCCCGGGTAAAATTATTCTTGAAACTTTTAAACATATCGTATTGCGAAGAAGCCCTGAAATTGTAATCTCCATATTCCTCAACCAAAGCGCCGCCCAACGAGTCATAGGTATGTTTTTTAAAATACAGCGGGGCACGCTTCAGCCAGTTTAAAACAGAAGGGTCACGGAAATACAAATGCTGGTCGAGCCAGTAAGAAAAATTTTCTGATATTTTGTTGTAAGCAGTATAATCTTCTTTGTCAAAACCGTGGTTGTTGTAGCTGCTGTAGTTGGGTGCATACCCGTGAATAATGAGTTTGGGCTGGATATTATTTGCTATTAAATACTGCATCACATCCAGGCCGTTGCTGCCGGGCATGGCCATGTCCACCACATTGCCGCTAAAGCCTGCTGCTTTAGATTTTTCTAAAACTGTTTGCGGCTTCATGCCCCACTCAAGCCTGCTGTCGCCAATTATTAAAATGGTATTGTTGTTTATCCGTGGCATCAGCGTTTGTGCTTTTGCATGGATATTCTGGTGCGTTATTTTAGGCACTTTCAATAAGCGGTACAATATTTCCAGTGCTGCCACCAGTGCAACAAATGCTATCAACACGGCCAAAGTTTTTTTCAAAAACCTGTTCATTATAATTTTTTAAAACTGGAAATAAATAAATTGCTGCTCGCTGCCGGCAAACCAAAGTATGGCCAGCATGATGGAATAATACAAAGCATGGCGCAGCGGCTTTTTCAATTTCAAATCCAAATGCGCTATGGCATATTGCTCCCTTCTGCCAAACCATTCTATCGCCATAAAAACAAATATGCAAAACGCTGCCACCAGCATTTCCGAAGGGTTTACCTGCGGCCTTGATAACAACGAACCGGAAAATATTTTTTTAATTATCCCAAAAGCATGGTGCAGGTTATTGGCCCTGAAAAATATCCATGCAAAAACCGCCAGCCCAAAAGTGAGCATGATAGAAAATGCTTCGCCAATGCTTGGCCACCTCCTGTCTCTTGCCACAATATCAATATTGTTTCGGTGCGTATGGAAGATGATGGAAGGCATAATGTAAATAGCATTCAACAGGCCCCATACAATAAACGTCCAGTTGGCGCCATGCCAAAAACCGCTCACTAAAAAAATAATAAAAGTGTTGCGGACTTTTACCCACATATTTACCTGGCTGCCGCCAAGCGGTATATACAAATAATCCCTGAACCAGGTGGAGAGGGATATATGCCAGCGCCGCCAAAACTCTGCAATGTCCCGTGAAAAATAAGGGAAGGCAAAATTTCTTAACAGGCTGATGCCAAAAAGCCTTGCTGTGCCGAGCGCTATATCAGAATAGCCGGAGAAGTCGCCATAAATTTGAAACGTGAAAAATAAAGCGCCGAGAAGCAATGTGCTGCCGCCATATTGTTCAGAATTATTAAAAATCATGTTGGCATATTCGGCGCATTGGTCTGCAATTACAATTTTTTTAAACAAGCCCCACAGTATTTGCCTCATGCCATCTGCAGCAACAGTATAATCAAACGTTCTTTCTTTTTTTATTTGCGGCAGCAAGTGCGTTGCCCTTTCAATAGGCCCAGCTACCAATAGCGGGAAAAAACTTACAAATACAGCATAGTCAACAAAGTTTTTTTCTGCCGGTATGCGGCCTTTGTAAATATCAATTACATAACTAAGCCCATGAAAAGTATAAAACGAAATGCCCACAGGCAATATCACCTGCAATACCCACGGGCTTGAGTGGATGCCAAAATGCGAAAGCCCTTCGGCAAAAGAAGAAACAAAAAAATTATAGTATTTAAAAAAACCAAGAAAACCGGCATTGACAATAATGCTGAGCCAAAACCAAAACACTTTCCCTTTTTTGTTTTTAGCCTCAAACATTTTTAGCCCGGTAAAATAATCGAGCCATGTGGAAAACATGAGCAGGAAAAGAAAGCGCCAGTCCCAGCAGGCATAAAAGAAATAACTGGCCACCAGCAGCAGGATGTTTTGTGTGCGCAGGTTTTTGTTGCACACAAACCAATACAAAAAGAAAACCACCGGCAGGAATATTGCAAACGAAAGAGAATTAAAAAGCATTGTTGGTTTTTGTTTCAGCCTTTGCCGTACCGGGCGGGCTGATATTCGGTGAAAGTATTGAAATTTTGAAAATTTAAGTGAAGCCTATTTCTGCTATTTTTGTTTAAACCCCATTAATGGAATGAAAAACCATTTCCTCATAATTGGCGCAGGCTTTTCCGGTTGTGTGCTTGCCAACAGGCTTAGTGCTTTAATGGATTGCAATATTGATATTTGGGATGAACGCAGCCACATGGGCGGCAACTGCCATACCCAAAGGGATGCAGCCACAGGCGTGATGGTGCATGAATATGGGCCGCATATTTTTAATACTGATAAAAAAGAGATTTGGGATTATGTGAGCAGTTTTGCCGAATTCAGGCCTTATGTGCATAGGGTAAAGGCAAACAGCAAGGGCAAAATTTACCCGTTGCCCGTAAACCTGCACACCATCAACCAGTTTTTCAATAAATCATTTGCGCCAAAAGAAGCCCAGGCATTTTTAGAAACGCTGGCAGATAAAACTATTGCTGAGCCAAAAAATTTTGAAGAGCAGGCATTAAAATTTATTGGCAAAGAATTGTACGAAGCATTTTTTTATGGTTATACAAAAAAGCAATGGGGCTGTGAGCCATCTGAGTTGCCGGCTTCTATTTTAAAAAGGATTCCGGTGCGCTTTAATTATGATGATAATTACCACAACAATTTGTATACGGGCATACCAGTGGATGGATATACTGCTGTGATGGAAAAAATGATTGCTTTGCCAAATATCAAATTATTGCTTGATAAAAAATTTGATGCGGCAACGGATACATCGGCATACGCACATATCTTTTACACGGGCCCATTGGATGCTTTCTTTAACTATGAGTTTGGAAGGCTTGGCTACCGCACGGTGGTTTTTGAAAAAAAATATGCCGAAGGCGATTTCCAGGGAACAACACAAATGAATTATTGCGATGAAGATGTGCCGCATACAAGGATAGCGGAGCATAAGCATTTTACCCCGTGGGAGCAGCATGGCAAAACTGTTTACTTTATTGAATACAGCCGGGAAACAACAGCGAATGATGTGCCTTATTACCCAAAGCGGCTTGCCGGCGATATACAATTGCTGAAAAAATACAGGGCTAAAGCAGAAATGCAGAAAAAGGTTTCTTTTCTTGGGAGGCTGGCTACCTACAGGTACATGGATATGCACCATGTAATTGGCGAGGCAATACAGTTTGCAGAAAAATTTGCCGGCAGCGCCCATTCAAATACAGAGCCGCCAGTGTTTTCCAATACAGAAAATTTTTAACCAGCTTCAATGCCGGCCCGTACAGAAACCCAAACAGGAAATTGTAGTAAGTTTACAGGCACTAAAAAACTAATAGTGAAACCATTGTGTTGTAATAGTGTGGAGAAAATGAAGTCAACTTTTATTTCTTCCCTGTTGTTTGCTTGCATTGTTAATACGGCTTTTGCCCAACAAAGAACAATTACTGTGCAGTTCCTGCCCCTGTATAATTCTGCGCCGGTAGAACTTGGGAAAAAATACCTCTACAAAAATGACAGTATTGAAATTGAAACATTGAAATTTTACATATCGGGGATTCAATTTTACAAGGATGGTAAACTTGTAGGCGCAACTGAAAAAAAGCACCACCTGGTTGATGCCGAAAACCCTGCATCGTTCATTATTACAAATAGCCATGCTAATAATGCGCCATATAACAGGTTGCGGTTTAGTATTGGTGTTGACAGCGTAACCAACGAAGCTGGCGCAATTGGCGGCGACCTTGACCCAACCAATGGCATGTATTGGGAATGGCGGAGCGGTTATATCAATGTAAAATTAGAGGGCCACAGCCGCCTCTGCCCTGCAAGAAGAAACCAGTTTGCATTTCATATTGGCGGCTACCAATACCCGTACAACACAATACAAAACCTTGATTTGCCCGTTGCCAATAATGATAAAATTATTATTGGCTTTGATGTAAGCGGCGTGTTAAACCAAATAAACCTGGGCGAACTGTACGAAGCGATGAGCCCAAGTGAAAAAGCAATGGGCATAGCAAAAAAAATTGGCGCCGCATTCAGGATAGAGCAATGAGAATAAAACTTACCATATCTGCTATTGCTGCATTTGTATTGTTGCTGTCATTTACAATTGCTGATTTTAAACTGGCATACCCAAAATATTTCCCTCCGCCGCAGTATAACTTTAGCAAAAACCCTTTGGATACTTTAATAATTGAATTGGGCCGCAATCTTTTTTACAGCCCTGTACTGTCATCCAACAGCACTATTTCCTGCGCCTCCTGCCATTCGCCTTACAATGCTTTTTCCCATACCGATCACCAGTTAAGCCATGGCATACACGACCAGATTGGCACAAGGAATGCGCCGGCACTGTTCAATCTGGCCTGGCAAGAAAAATTTATGTGGGACGGGGCCATTAATCATCTTGATATGCAGCCACTGGCTGCCCTAAGCCACCCAAGGGAAATGGGCGAAACGTTGCCATCGGTAATAAAAAAGCTTAATGGCTCGGCATTTTACCGCAGTTTTTTTTATAATGCTTTTGGCGACAGTATTATTACAGGCGAAAGGGTACTGAAAGCGCTGGCACAATTCCAACTTACTTTAATTTCTGCCAACTCAAAATACGATATGGTAAAACAGGGCAAAGCATTTTTTACAGAACAAGAGAAAAATGGCTACAAGCTTTTTAAAAAAAATTGCAATGCCTGCCATTTGGAACCCATGTTCACAGATTATTCTTTTGCCAACAATGGTTTGCCAGTAGATACAACTTTAAATGATTTTGGCAGGTGGGTAATTACACAACACAGCGAAGACAGCCTGTTGTTTAAAGTGCCTAGCCTTAGGAATATTGGCTACACTTTTCCTTACATGCATGATGGCAGGTTTAAAAAACTGCAGCAGGTGCTGGATCACTATACCGGCGGCATCCGGCAAAACAAAACCCTTTCCAAAAAACTCAAAAGGCCTATCGTTCTTTCTTCAGAAGACAGGGAAAACCTGATTGCTTTTTTGCTTGCTCTTAACGACCGGGAGTTTGTTTTCAACCCAAAGCACAATTACCCTGGCAAGAAATAATGCCGGCGGCTTCGGAAATTACTGTACAAATGCAATAAGGCTTTCCGTATAGCGTTAATACATTGTACTTATTGATAAATCCGAAAACCTACCCGTATGGAAAAGGCTATTGCCGTTGTAGTAACCTACAACAGGCTCCACCTGCTCAAAGAGTGCATTGCAGCACTAAGGAACCAGACACATAAACCGAATGCTATTTTAGTAATAAACAATGGCAGCACCGATGGCACGGGCCAATGGCTGCAGGGCCAGCAAGATTTGCTTACAATTACACAGGAAAATACCGGCAGCGGCGGCGGTTTTGAAACAGGCATTACATGGGCCTATAAAAACGGGTACTCCTGGATATGGTGCATGGATGATGACGGCTACCCAAAAGAAGACGCATTGGAAAAAATACTGGAACCTGAGCTAGACAGGCTTTGCCTCCGCAATTGCGCTGTAGTAAACAAAGAAGACAAAACAAGCTTTGTATGGAAGACAAAAAATTTTGCTACCATCAACGAGGCGCTGGGTACAATAATAGAGGGTGTTGGCCACCCGTTTAATGGCACCATGATACACAGGAATATTGTAGAAAGGGCAGGAGTGCCAAAGCAAAAATTATTTTTGTGGGGCGATGAAACGGAATATTATTACCGTATCACAAAGAAAAACAAGATACCTGTTTGCACTATTTCCAAAAGCATACACTACCATCCGGCAACAGCATTTTCGTTTAAAAAAGACTGGGATTACAAAAACGCATGGAAAATGTATTTTTATGTACGCAACAGGCTGCACATACACAGGGCCAAGTTCAATTATAAATTAATTGCCTGGGCAAATTACTGCTGTTTTTTAATAGCGATGGTGGGTGTGATACTGGTGTTTCAAAAAACAGACAGGGCAAAAAAAATAAATTTCATGCTGTGGCCGGCAATGGATGCATTGAAGAACGATTTTAGTGCCGACCCAACCATCATCTTATCAAGGCTGTCATCAAATAATGAAAGAGGCATAACAGGTTTTCACTTGAGGAACAGTTTTGCTTCATTCACGTCATTGTTTACACCGGCAAGGCTTAAACGGGTTGCAGGTTAGCAGCCACTTATTTCTTTTTCGGCTTTTTCATGATGATTAGCCCCGGTATTCCGGGGTTTTTTTATTCTATGCCTTTCAAGGATTAACAGAAGGGCAATAACGTAAAAAGGCATACAGGGTATTTTGTAGCGCACTAATGTGCCGAAGTTTAAAGTAGTAACGCCAACAAAAATGGCAAACACCAATGCATACAGCAGGCAATACATTATCATTTGGTTTTTGAGGATGCCTCCAAAAAAAGTAACCGGCCCTGCCCTGAAAAAAACATACAGTGTGAACAGCATAATAGCAAGGCTTTCTAATGCAGATAAAAAAGCAGCAGCATTGTTTGCTTCCCACAAAAAAGGCCTGTACAATGTAGCCACCATGCCTGCCGGTGCAATTTTCAGCAACCCAAGGGTGCTGCCATCAAATTCAACGCCCAGCGAAAAAGACGACTCGGCGAGGTTGGCAATACGCATAAAACTTTCCTGGGAAGTTTGTACAGACTCCGCCAGTTTATTCAATGCCAAATCTTCCATTTCAGATTGCAGCTTTTCGCCTACCAGCACAATACCCAGGCCAGCCGTAACAAAAATAAAAATTAACAGCACTATGCGGAAGAATGCTTCTTTGATTTGC
>CAYRRL010000049.1:0-11403 GCA_964426665.1 uncultured Ferruginibacter sp.
CTGCCGTGCTAAATGGCGTAAACAGCAGTATGGGCGAAAAAGAAAGGCAAAGCATCATTGACAAAAATATTGCTGCAATAAAGCAATCTGCAAAAAAAGAAAATTGGCAGGATGTGTTTGTGCGCTCTTTTTTTGAGGGCAATAAATATTTTTTGTTTGTTACAGAAACATACAAAGATGTAAGGCTTGTAGGAGCGCCGCCATCTGCTATTGGCAATTTTGGCAAAGACACTGATAACTGGATGTGGCCAAGGCACACGGGCGACTTCAGCATGTTCAGGATTTATGCAGGAAAAGCCAACAGGCCTGCTGAGTATTCAGCAGATAACATTCCATATATCCCAAAACGCTCTTTAAAAATTTCGCTTGATGGCGTAAAGGAAAATGATTTTACAATGGTTTTTGGTTTCCCGGGCCGCACTACAGAATATTTGCATTCATCTGCCGTGGAGCAGATACTAAAAGTGAACGACCCTGCAAAAATTGCTATCCGTGAAAAAGCTTTGCAGGTAATGGATGGGTTTATGCGTAAAGACGAGCAAATAAAAATACAGTATGCAGCAAAATATGCCGGCATAGAAAACGCATACAAAAAATGGAAAGGCGAAGTGCTCGGATTAACTATTTCAAAAGGCGTTGGCAAAAAGAAGAAAAAGGAAACTGAGTTTGAAAAAAAACTTGCGGGCAATACAATGCTGAATGAAAAGTATGGAGGGCTTTTATCAAAACTTGCCAATGCTTATGCAGATATAGAGCCTTATGGCTATGCCCGTGATTATTATAATGAGATTGTGTCAAAAATTGAATTGTTTTCAATAGCGGCGCAGGCGAGGGGAGTGGCAACTGCTGCTGAAAAAGACGCAGCTGCATACAGCACTGCGGTAAGCAATGCAAATGAAAAGCTGGATGCCTTGTTCCCTGAATATAATGCCACGGTTGACCAGAAACTTTTTGAAACACTGATGGAAATGTATGTGGCAGGGCAGAAAGATGAATACGTTTCGCCTGTGTTGAAAAATTTGCTGAAAGAAAACAATGGCTCTTATTCTGAGCTTGCAAAAAGCATTTACAGCCGCACAGCCTTTACTAATAAAGAAAATATAAAAGCCATGCTTGCTCTGGCAAAAAGCAACAGCAGCGCCATCACAAATGATATTGCTTATATTTTATTAAGTGATATTGCTGATACTTATGGAAAGTTTGTGCCTGTAATTACAGAAAAACAGGCTGCAATCAATAAACTTCAACGTGAATATATGCAGGCGCAGATGGATGTATTTAAAGAAAAAACATTTTACCCCGATGCCAACAGCACGCTGCGTGTTACTTATGGCAATGTAAAAGGCTACAACCCAAGGGATGCAGTGAGCTATCATTTTTATACTTATTTAGATGGCTTGATGGAAAAGTACAAGCCGGGGGATTATGAATTTGATGTGCCACAAAAACTAATTGAGCTCTACAATAGCAAAGATTACGGGCAATATGGCGTGAAGGATAAATCAGGCAGTTCTAGGATGCCGGTATGTTTTATTGCCGCCAACCACACAACAGGCGGCAACAGCGGAAGCCCGGCATTAGACGCTTATGGCAATTTAATTGGGCTCAATTTCGACCGTGTATGGGAAGGCACCATGAGCGATATTAATTATGATAAAAGTATTTGCCGAAACATTATGGTTGATATTCGCTATGTGTTGTTTGTGGTGGACAAGTTTGCAGGAGCAAAAAATATTATTGATGAGTTGAAGCTGGTGAGAAGAGGGAAGTAAAAATTACAAAGAAAAACAAACGGCCCCGGTATACCGGGGCCGTTATTGTCTTATTGCCTTTCTTTTATTTGTTGTTTACCATTATTGCCTGTACTGTTTTTGTATTATTCGGCGATACAATTTCAACATTGTAAGCACCCCTTGCAATGCCTGCTGGCAATATTACCGGCTGGTTGCTGTTGCCGCCTGCGTGGCTTACAGTTGCTAATTTTACTGTTTCGCCATTGCTGCTGGTAACCCTTATGCTGTATTTGCCGGATTCCTGGTTTTTGAACACAACATTCATAACGCCATTTTCAACAGGGTTTGGCGATACCGCAAAGCCTGGCTGCATATTGCCTGCGCTTACTTTGGCTATCGGGCTGTAGCGTATTTCATTGTTTACGCCCTGGCTCTTTATTCTGTACAGCAATGCAACAGAAGGTGCGGTTGCATCCATAAAGTTGTAGTTTATTTCAATTGCATTGTTGCTTGCTGCAGCCTTATTGCCTGTGGCTGTAAAGGTTCTGCCGCCATCAGTTGAGCGCTCGATTGTATAATTTTTGATGCCCCTTTCTGATGCAGATTTCCATGCTACATTCACGCCGTTGTTTGTCCTGTTTGCTTCAATGCTTACAAAGTTTACAGGTACTGGTGCCAGTTGCCTGAACACTACCCTGAACCTGTTGGCTGCTGCTGAAGCTGCATTGCCGTTAACTGTAAAGCTTACAGATGTAGTGCCATTCAGGTCGAGCGGCGTGCTGCTGTTGAGGTAAGCATCTTCAAGCACAGCGCTTACGCCTTGTGCACCCATATTGCTTGCGGCTAATTCAAGCCTGTAAGTTTGCTGCTGCAGGTTCCATATTTTATACTGCACCACATCATTGTGGCTTACAGGCTGGCGGCCTTCTACAGCCAGCACTATATTTGTTTTTTGTATGCCTATGTTTTCGCCCGGGTTAGTCAACTTAGGTGCGTCATCGGCATCCACGTCATTAGAGTAAGCAGCATCAAACACTACTGCATTAGCATCAATCATATTGTTTGCGCCGGGGCCATACAGCCTTGTGTCAATTTTTACAAGCTGGTCGGCTGGTGTGCTTGGGCGGAAACCAAGGCTGCCGTTAGTGTTGCTTATTTTAGCTGTTTCTTTCAGTGTGATAGTGCCCGGTGTACCGCTTGTTTGCACAAAGAACGCCTGGCCGCTTTCAACTGTTTTGTTTGGCTGGTTCAGTACATAGCTGCCGCCGCTTATCATACAGTTAAAGCTGTTAATGCCGCTGAATGTTTGGTATACACCAAGGCTGCTGCCGTTTTGTTTTTTAGAATCCCACACATAGAACAGGTTGCTTACGCCGCCTGTACGTGTAAGGCCTGTAAAGTCGATGGATGATGGGTAAAGGTTTGGCACCAGTGCAAAACTGTTAGCGCCAATATTAGTTGCCTGGTCTCCGGTATATATTGTACCGTTAGTACGTAGCGTGGTAGCAGATGCATTGGTTGCAGTGCCGGTTACACCCTTGCTCCTTTCGCCCCTTATGTACAGGAAGTACGCCTGATTATTTGCAATAGGCGAGTTGGTAGTAGTTACATTACTCCAACTGCTTCCGTTCCATGTAAGCATGCCTGCAGTTACCGAAGTGCTGTCGAAGCCTGCTGCTGCTGCTGCCGCCTGTGTTGTGAACACGCCTGTAATCTGCGTGCCTCTGTTAGCAAGGTTGTTTTGCATTGGCAATGGGTTGGCATCTCCTTCCTGCCATGCCTGGCGGATTGTTTGCCCGCTGCCAAATGTTGGCACAGATAACAGCCTCCATGAACGGAAACCATTATTTGGTATATAACGCTCTACTGTTACATCAGTGGCATTGGTTAACGAACCTGTTATTTGGCCAATTGAGCCAGTGCCGGTATTGTCTGATTGTATTGTTACAGGTTTGCCTGCAAAATCAGCGCTGCCTGCTATAGTCAGCGTCCTTGTAGGATTGATGGTGAATATGGCGCCTGTGCCCAGGGTGAATGTTTTAGATGCGCCTACTGTATGGTTCTGGTTCAGTACCACATCATGGGTAATGCTCACACTGTTAGCGCTGGTTGGTGCTTGTGTGGCATTTTGCCAGTTGCCGCCGCCAAGGTCATATTCCCATGTAGCTGCTGTTGAGAAATCGCCGTTTTGCTTACTGCGGAAGTCTGCATTGCTTTGGCTGATAGCCTGTATTTCAAATGTGTTGCTGCCGCCAAGGCTTACTGAATAGTTGCCACTTGCACTTAAAGAGCCCAATGTGTAAGCATAGAAACCAATCGCTTCGCCTGCATTCCTGCTTAAAGAGCCGCTGAATACATCCGGCGAAATTAATGATGGTGATGCAGTGTAAGTAAATACCGGGTCTGCGTCGCCAAATACTTTAAACTGGCCAGCATCTGGGGTAACCGTAACAGCAAGCTGGTTGATTACGCCAGTGTTATTTGTTGCATAGTTTATATTATAGTTGTTGCCCCCATTGCCGTCGTTGATAACAAGGCCACTGGCAGTCATTACTTTGTTAGTGCCCGCATTGGCGTTATCATACGTTTGTGTTGGCGCAGTGCCGGTGGCATCGCCTGGCTGCAAAGTATAAGTTGGGGCGCCTGCCGAACTGTTGTTGCCGTCATAATCTTTTGTGTCTGTTGCAGCAGTTACAGTTATGTTTCTTACCTGTATTTCCCCTGTATTGTCATCTGCGTAACTGATGCTGTAGTTATTGCCGCTGTTGCCATCGTTAATTACAAGGCCAGACGCTGTAAGCGTTTTTCCTGTTCCAACATGTTTGGTATCGAATGATTGTGTTGGTGCAGTGCCTGTGGCATCGCCCGGCTGCAATGAGTATGAAGGCGCAGCAGCAGAAGATGCAGTGCCATCATAGGTTTTTGTATCTGTAACAGCCGAAACAGTTATTGGCCTTACAGTTATATCTGCTGTTAAGCCAGCAACCTGGTTTGGTGTTGGCAGGGAGTAAGCCCCGCCGTTAGCACCACCCAATGTAAAGCCTGTAACTGTAATAGCTTTGCCTGTGCCAATATGTTTGTCTGCATAGTTGCCCACGGCACTTCCGCTGTTAAGCGTAACCACATCAGGGCTTATCACGCCTGATAATGTTGCTGAACCTGTGTTAAGTGCAGCGATTGTATTGCCATCATATACTTTGGTTGCAGTAACTGTTACGCCATTAATGGTTAATGGTATTGCAGTTTCGCCCAAACTGAAATTAGAAGATGTGTTTGAAGTAGCAAATGCAGCGCTGTTAGTATAATCAGGGCTGGTTACTGCATTAGAACTGGCAGCGCCACCGTTTTCGCTTCTTATCATTCTTACTGTGCCAGCTGGGGTAACGCCAGAGCCGTCAAGTTGTAGGAAGAAGTTGGTACCGGTAGCAGATTGTGTTACATTCCAGTACCTGCTACCAAAATTAGCTACGCTTACAGAGGCAGGCACTGCTACCGGAAATGCAGCTTCAAACTGTTCGATTGTAACAGTTTTGCTCGTTGTTGTTGCGTAATTGAACACAACAGGCCTATAAACACCTCCCTTGCCAATTGGGTAAGTAAATGGTGTGGTTGTGGTAAATGCTTTTGCAAGTTTGCCATTTACGTATTTTGAAGAAGACGCATTTGTAATGCTGCCTGTAGAAGCAATAGTTACAGTGTTTGCACCTGTGGTTAATAAACCGTTTGCAAAATCTAGAATGCCGTTTACTGTTGTATTGCTTGTAAGCGTTACATCTGCAGCATTATCAATTGTTAAGTTATTTATTGTTGCCGGCAAGCCGTTGCCTGTGGCCTGGGCAGATGCACCTATGTATTCATAGCTGGTGCCTGTATTGAATGTACGTGTGGTGGTTCTTATGTTTCCGCATGTTGAACCGGTACCGCATGCCGAAGTGGTAATGCCTTGTGGTGATGTGATTGCCAGTGTGCCATTATTTGTGAACACGCCACCGCCTGTTACAATGGCCGGGCTTGCGCCTGTGCCCAATTGCAGAGTAGAGCTGCTGTTTACAGTATAGTCAACAGAGTTGCTTACTGTACCACCTGAAGTGTATAATTGTGTTCCTGCTTTTGTAAACACAATTGCAGTAGTAGTCACGCTTCCAGATTCTGTAATAGTGCCGGCAGTATGGGAGAAGTCTCCGCCCACATTGAAAGAAACAGAGTTGCCAGCAGTAATTGAAGCGCTCAGGTCTAAAGAGCCGCCGCTTATTGAAGCATTTCCTGCTACTGTCACCGTACGGGCTGCAGATTGGGATATAATAAAGGCGCCACCTGTTTGTGTAAAATTACCGCCGATTGACAAATTGCCTGCGCCGGAATTTCCTAGCGCCAATGAACCAGCGCCAGTGTTTGTTAAAGTGAAATCGCCAGTAACTGTTGTAAGGGCGCCACCAAGGCTGATATCCCCGGCAGCAGTTTGATTTGGTGCATTCCAGATGAAGTTAGAGAATGACTGGTTGTACCCACCAACACCGCCTGTGCCGCCACTTGGGTTGCCTGAGAAAGTAGTATAGCCAATTATCCTGCAAGTTGAGCCAGCGCTCCATGTTGACGCTGGTATTACGCCAGATGTAGTGGTAAAATTGTGTTCGTATGAACCGCCATTATTAAATGTCAGATTGCTGTTAGTAGTAACTGTCCCATTGCTCCTCAAAGTACCGCTTATTGAACCGGTTGCCCCGGCATTAATAGTAAGAGTAGTTGCATTTACTATTAATAACCTTGATGCCGGAACACTTAATGTGCCTGCTACAGCAGCGTTAGCGTTTAATGATAATGATGTACTGCTGTTAACGGTAAGGTTCCTGAAAGTAGTAGTGCTTGAGCCGCTGACAGTTTGTGTTGTACCATCAAACTCGATTGTAGTACCTGCGCCTGCAGTAACTGTGCCATTATTGGTAAAGTTGCCTGAAACAGTTAAATCACCAGTGCCGCTGAATGTGAGTGTGCCGGCAATAGTAATATTGTTGCATACTGCACCTGCAGCATTAATGGTTGGTTGTATTCCGCCCGAAGGGATTACTACATCTGTTGAAGCGGTAGGTATTGCGCCACCGCACCAGTTAGATGGGGTAAACCAGTCTGTAGTTGTCCCTGCCCATGTACCGCTCGGGTTTACAGTAATGCTTGCAGCAGCATCAGTAAAGCCGGAATTTCTTATACATCCATTATTGTCCTGTACAGAAATAATAGTATAATTTGTTGTGCCGGGGCTGCCAGGGTTTGGTGTTACATTGAATGGTATGCCGCTTTGTACCCCGGGTTCAGAAACACCGCCTGGGTTATAAGTAACAGTAAAATCTGTTGCGCCTGTTATTGTAGCAGTTAGCGTACCAATGCCGCCTGAACAGATTGAATTGCCGCTAAATGCGGTTACTTGTGGCAGTGCGTTTACCGTATAAGATACTTCATCAAAAGATGATGTACAACCGCTGTTGCTGATTGTCCATCTTAAAGTATAAACGCCTGCTGCTGTTGGGGTAAACGTAGCCGTTGGGTTGCTTAACCCGCCAGTAATTTGTGCCGTTGATGTGTTGGGCCCCGAAGGTATTGTCCAGGCTCCGGCACCTACTAATGCTGTATTGGCACCAAGCGTGTAAGCGCCTATACAAAAAGCATCATCGCCGCCTGCCGCAGCGGTGGTTGGCGTTCCATTTACTATCTGGTTTTTTGATGCAAATGTAGTTCCGCAGGAGCCGCCTGTTGTTGTTAATGTGAGTACTGCTGTGCCGGTATATGCGCCCGGAGGGGTCCATGTAGCATTTAGTGTTGTAGCATCAGGATTGAATGCGCCGCCAACACCGCCATCGGTCCACGTGCCGCCGGTGGCTGCGCCGCCTACTGAACCGCCCAATGCAGCTGATATGCCGCCCTGGCAAATGGCACTAAGTGCAGGGCCTGCATTTACTGTTGGGGCAGGGTTTATTGTTAGTGTTATTGTTTTGCTTGTGATACAGCCGCCAGCGGTTGTAACATACATAGTGCCGCTATAAGTACCTGCGGCAACAGAAGCTGGTATATTGATTCCTGTTACAGAGCCACCGCCACCGGCAAATGCAAATGCGGTTGAATTTTGATCTGTAAGGCCAGCTGTATTCGCTGCTGCATTCCAGTCAATGCTGTATGCAGTGGGGCTGTTGGTTGTACCTGTATAAGCTAATGTAGTTGTTTGTGAGCTTCCGCTGAAGCAAACCGCAGCAGCTGGCTGGGGTGTGCTTGCAGTTGTAATTGTTGGGTTTGCTGTACATGGCCTCAAAGCAATAAGCAATGCACCATTGGGATCGTTTTCATTACTGCTTAATTCAGCAATGCCTGTACCTGTTCCACCAGCCGATGTTTTCAAAGCCCAGGCCATTCCAATACCCATATCAGGGCCTGATGGCGCCTGTGTTACACTAAATATTTGTGAAAGTGATGCTGGCGAAGTAGCTGCCCATCCACTAGCAGTTCGGTCATCAGCAACCATACCAAGCATTACTACCGCTGCATTTGCTGTAGCAGTGGTGATACCTGTTGCGCTATAATCATCTGTATTGATACTATTTATTGCTGAAGTTAGAACCGCAACATCAAGAGGCCCACCTGAAACACCGCCAGTAACGGCAACGCCTCTAAAAGCGGCAATACCACCTTGAGAAGATTCAACATCAGCGTCAAGAGTAAAACTAAAACTCGTTGCAGCTACATCCGCCGCTGTGGCAACTTTATATAAAACAGTTCCCCACCAACTATCGCTTCCTACATTTCCAATTTCTTCACCTGCAATCAATGTCCAGCCTGAACCTGTAGCATTGGAAAGATTGTCGTTCTCGCCATTATCTACCTGAATCAGGACTGACACCATCAAATCGCCTACTGCAAGGTTCGTCGGTTTGTTAACTGAAAGAGTTGTGCCAGATGTCTGTTGGTTTGTCTGGGAACCGGTTACAAGCGTTATCTGCCCAAATGAAGCAGTCGTAAAAAACAAATTCATCATCAAAAATGCGATGATGAGCCTTCCGGGTTTTTGTACAATTTTTTTCATAAAAGAAATTTTAGTGATTGTTGTGGGGTCATGCATTGCGTTGCCCACCCCGGTGTTTTTAATGAGTAGCGATAGCTGGTTCATAATTGACAGATTTATATTTGGCAAAAGATGTTGCAATATTGAAGGAAGTGTGTTGAAGCCTGGTACTGTATAAGGCCTTTCAGTTTTTGGATGTATTGCACGGTTCAATATGTGCAGCGACGTCCAATGAAGAAAAATTGCAAACGCATGCAATTTCTCTTTAAAAAGGTGAAGAACGTAATAAGCCATATACAAAATATTTAAAAGGTCATCCTGCTTGACAGTGAAAAAAAATGTCACAGCAAGTATCAATTTCATTTTGAAAAAAACTGCTACGGGAGTTATTGTAAACCTATGTTCCTGATAAGATAATTGGATAATGGCTTAGCTGTTTAGCTGAGTTTTTCTTAATGCGGAGGTATGTAAATGATTAGTTTTAAAAGGTAAGTTGGATAAAATACTAAAAAATGCTTTGTGGAATAAATTCAGAGGAAGATGGCTTGGTTATGGCTATTTAAGAGGATGTGGATTATGCGAATACAAAACGAAGATAGAAGTTTTAATCATTCTGCCAAATTATTTTTTTTTTAATACTGCAAATTAAGTAGGCAGGCTGCCATTAAATTTGTGTTCTTTTACAATGGGTTAGCGTGTAAAAAAAATAAAAATTTTTTTTTATTTTTTTGATTGTATATTGCACTCAACTCTAAAGCATCCGCCATCCCTTGAATACTTCCCCAAAACTTAAGAAAGCCACCGTTTATCAACTGAACAATCTATTGTTGTTCCATCATCCTTCAGTAAACCGTATCAATTAAAACTTCCAATAGCCGGATTATTAATCCACTAAAAGGGGCTATATGCAAATCTTTTTACCCAATCAAAATTTTGCCAGGCTTTTACCTGCAAGGCACATTTTTGCCATTTTTTTATTTTTTGTTGCATCTATGGCAACTGGTTACGGCCAGGCTGCTTCTGCGGCATGGGCGCTTACAACTGATGCAGTTGCTGTGCCTTCGGGCAATATTTCCGCAGGCAACCAGTCAAGCAGTGGCGTAGGGGCAAATAACTATACTGCAGATGGCGTAAGCTCTGATGATTGGGCAACAGGCTTGTCTCAGGACGCCGGCAAATACTATCAATTTACAATCTCTCCTGATGCAGGTTATAATTTATCTGTTACTGATATCAGTATTGATAACAACACTGATGGCACATCAGGTACAGCATTGATACAATATGCTTATGACGCCGCATTCACTTCCCCGGTTACTGTAGGAAGCAGCTTTGCTGTTTCAACAGGGGCTTCAACAACTACCAGTTTCAATTCCTTATCCATCACAGTAAATAATACTCAAACTTTATACATACGTGTTTTTGCATGGGAAATTGAAAACAGTACCAGGTTGTTCAATGCAAAAAACTTTTCTGTTGCAGGCAATACCGTTTTGTGTTTGCCTGATGTTTCAAGTTTTTCCGCCCTTACGCCATCTGCTGTATGTGCAGGAAGCGCTGTAAGCGTTGATATAAATTCGTCTTCCCTTTTGAGCGATAACTATACTGTTACATATGATTTGAGCGGGGCCAACACGGCAACAGGGCTTACTCAACCGCTTTCTTTTACTGCCGGCTCGCCCGGTAGCGGAACATTTATAATCCCGGCAGGCAGTTTAACCAATCCGGGCAATACAACAGTTACTATAACATCAATTACTAATTCAAATAGCTGTAGCAGCAACCTGTCATCTGGAAATAGTGTTACTGCAACAGTTACGGCATTGCCAGTAGCAACATTCGGCTATGCGGCATCGCCTTATTGTGCAAGTGCAGCTAACCCATTGCCAACATTCAGCGGAGGGGGAGTGGCAGGTATTTTTTCATCAACTGCAGGTTTGGCCTTTGTAAATACGGCAACGGGTGAAGTTGATTTGTTAGCAAGCACGCCGGGCACATACACCGTTACCAACACAATTGCAGCTGCAGGCGGGTGCGGTGTTGTTTCTGCCAACAGCGATATTACCATTACTGCTGATAATACAATATCATTAACATCTTCGGCAGGCACAGATGCGCAGGCGCTTTGTATTAATACAGCCATCACAAATATTACATACTCTACTACCGGTGCAACCGGCGCAACCTTCAGTGGTTTGCCGGCCGGTGTTACCGGCAATTGGGCAGCAAATGTTGTTACCATCAGCGGCACACCCACAGCGAGCGGCACATTTAATTATACTGTAACAACAACAGGTGGTTGTACTACACCGGCTGTAACTGCGACTGGCACTATAACTGTTACAGCCAATAACACAATTACATTATCATCAGGCGCCGGCACTAATAACCAAACAAGGTGTATCAATACAGCGCTTACAAATATTACCTTTAATACTACTGGCGCAACGGGCGCAACGTTCAGTGGATTGCCAGCCGGTGTTACCGGCAACTGGGCAGCAAATGTTGTAACCATCAGCGGCACGCCCACAGCGAGCGGCACATTTAATTATACTGTAACAACAATCGGCGGTTGTACTACACCGGCTGTAACTGCGACTGGCACTATAACTGTTACAGCCAATA
>CAYRRL010000050.1:0-11275 GCA_964426665.1 uncultured Ferruginibacter sp.
AGATTCAAAAACGAAATTTAATAATCGTGGCAATAAAAAAAGCAATTCTATTTAGTAAAGAACGGGCAGGTAGGCTGGGTATCTGCTTATGTTGATGAAAGTGCCATGTCTAAATAATGCTGCAGTAATTATGCCCAACCCACAAGTGTTGTATGAAGCAAAATAAATTTTATCCGCTGCTTGCTGTTTCGGCCCTTTTTTTAATTGTGTCGTTTGTATTGTTATGCATACTGGGGTACAATTTTTACAAGCAACAAAGAGGCAGCGGGCAAAAAATTGCTATTGCTAAACCCAAAAATATTTTGGCTACGCCTGTAGAAAGAACCCGTGATACCCTGCAGCAGATGTATGCTGCCACGGTAAGCAAGCTTCCGCAGGATTCAACCATTGATTCAGCATTCGCAAAAACAGACAGCGCACAGCATGGCCTTGCAAGCAACAGCATAGGGGATGTAAATAAATTGAAATCCGAAATCAGTTCATTGCTTAAAGACAGCAGCACCAGCATTGCTGACCTTGAACTGGCAAGGTATAAGATAAAAGAGTTGCAGGTGAGGGTGGATGAATTGAAGACCAGGAATACTGATGTAGAAAAAGAAAACAAACGGCTGAGGGCTTTGCTGGAGCAAATGGCAATAAGCAATAGCACTTTTTCCCCGTCAGGCAGCGCAAGGGCAACAGAAAGCAACGAGAGGCCTGTGGCTGAAAAAAGCAGTTCGTCTTTGTTTAGCGCAAGCGATTTGAAACTGGCTGCTGCTGATGAGAGCGATGCAGAAACGGCCAATGCAGACGCAACAGAAAAATTTATTGGTTCAATGGTGGTACGCAACAGCCTTGTACAGGGCATGGGCGAAGTGATGCTGGTATTGATACAGCCAGATGGCAAAGTAATTCGCAACGCCTGGGAAAGCGGCAGTTTCGACACCGACAAAGGCAAGAAAATTTACAGCCGGAAAATAACATTTGACTATAATAAAGGCGAATCAAGGCGCATTAATTTCTCTGTGCCTGCGGATAATATACAGAAAGGGACCTATACATTACAGGTATATAACAACGGGAAAGTGATTGCCAGAACGACAAAAAGTATCAGTTAATACTTCCTTTTTCTCTTGCATAAATAGCTATGCCATAAAATAAATGCAGCCGCTGTCCTGTATGGTTCCCACTTGTTTGCTATTGCAATTAACTCTTCTTTTGAAATATGCTTTGAAAGCTTTTTTGTTTCTTTCATGCTGTTTACTAAAGCAATATCCCCCAAAGGGAAAAGGTTGCTTCTTTGCAATACCATCATTAAGTAAACATCCACCGTCCAGTCGCCAATGCCTTTTATCTTTTTTAATTCTGTTCGTATGGCATCGTCAGTTTGAAGGGGAAGTTTTTTCAAATTGAGCTGCTTGCTGCTGATGGCTTGTGCCAAATGCCTTGCATACACAGTTTTTTGCCTGCTGAAATAACAGGCTTTTAATTCTGCATCTGTAAGCTGTAAAATTTTTGCCGGGGTAACAGCGCCAATCTTTTCTTTGAGTTTATTCAGCGCTGCTTTGGCGGAAGCCAGCGAAACCTGCTGTTCTAAAATAATGTGGATGAGTGTTTCGAAGCCATGTTTGCGTTTCCATAATGGCGGGTAACCATGTGTATTGATGATTAGTTCTAAATCAGGGTCAATTTTTGATAATTTATTACAATGCTTCCTGAATGTAGATTCATCAAACTTATCAAATGCTTCTTTATTTGTCTTTTTCAATCTTCTAACCGTGGCTTATTTCTTTGCTTTAAATTTTGCAATGGCATTTTTTGTAAAATTACTAAGCACCAGCCTTCCGCTGATAGCAGCTCTTTCCTTCAACAATTCATCCCAATGCTCTGTTCCTTTCCAAAACATTTTTTTCATTTCGGCCATTGCTTCGGGGCTGCTATGTGCCAATGTGTCTGCAAGCCTGTGTACTGCTTCATCCATATTCTCAATATTTATGTGCAGTTCAGCAAATAAACCTTTTCGTTTTGCCCAATCGCTGTTGCGCCATGCGGCCGCATCAATTGCCAATGCGCTAAATGCCCCGGTGCCAATTTTTCTTTCTACAGCCGGCCCCACTACAAACGGGCCAATGCCTACAGCCAGTTCGCTTAGTTTTATATCGGCGCCTTCCACAGCTATTGCATAATCAGCAGCGGCAGCAATACCCACGCCGCCGCCTACGCATTTTCCATGCACCCGTGCAATGATAAATTTGGGGCAGCGCCGCATGGCATTAATCACATGGGCAAAGCCGCTAAAGAATTTTAAGCCCTCTGCTTCGCTTTTGATTGACGATAATTCATCAAAAGAAGCGCCGGCGCAAAATGTTTTTTCGCCCGGGCTTTGAAGAATAATTACTCTTGTTTCGGCATGCGTGCCGGCAAAATGGATTTCATGCGCCAGTTCTTCTAAAATCCTTCCCGGCAACGAATTGCTTTGTGGATGAAAAAATTCTATTGTGGTAATGCCCTGGTGTGTTTCTGTTTTAACGTAGCCGTTATTATTATCCTTAACCATAATTGTAAGTTATAAAATTAATTAGGCGCCTTTCCTTTTTACCATTGTCAAGATAGTGGCTATTCCTGTAATTTCACCAGCCTCGTCGAAAAATTCCACCAGCCATTTTACAATCCCTTTATCAATATCGTCGCCCCTTTTAAAATCTTCTGGCTTTTCAATTGCCCTTTTGTCGTTCGGCAATTTTTCTTTACAGGTAAAGCGGATGTACACTTCAGCTCCGGGATATACCGGCTTGGTGAAACGAAGTTCGTCAATGCCATAATTCAGCAGTACCGGGTTTTTTTCATAACTGTCAACAAACAAGCCGGCAGCAATGCTCATTATAAAATACCCATGCGCCACTTGTTGTTCAAACATAGTGCCTGTAAAGTCAGTAGTTTTTATATGCGCATAAAAATGGTCGCCGCTTAAATCAGCAAACCGGTCAATATCTTCGGAAGTAATGGTTCTCTTTTCAGTTATGATTTGGTCGCCTATTTGGAGTTCTTCAAAATATTTTTTGAATGGGTGCTTGCCAGGTTCTTTTCCCTTTGCATTCTGCTGGTACACATTTGTTATTTCTGTGAGCATTTCAGGCGAGCCTTGCAATGCTGTCCTTTGCAAATAATGTTTTACGCCACGAATGCCGCCCATTTCTTCGCCGCCGCCTGCCCTGCCCGGCCCGCCATGCACCAATAACGGCAACGGGGAGCCGTGCCCGGTGCTTTCTTTGGCGCATTCGTTATTCAATACAAGCACACGCCCATGATGTGTTGATGAACCAATAATGTATTGCCTTGCTTCTTTGGGATTGGCTGTTACAATGGTTGTAACCAGGCTGCCCTTGCCCAGTTTGCTTAATGCAATTGCATCATCAATATTTTTATAAGGCATCAATGTGCTTACAGGCCCAAAGGCTTCTATATTATGCGGCTCAAAAGATGTATGAGGCTTTTCATTCAGCAATAATATTGGCGATATGAAAGCGCCTTTTTCCGCATCTGCATCCATTACCTGCACACTATCCAGGCTGCCATAGATTATTTGTGAGGAAGCCAGTAATTTTTGCACCTGCTCTTTTACTTCATTGCGTTGCGATATTCCGGCAAGGCTTCCCATTCTCACTTTTTCGTTCAGCGGGTTGCCAATAACGGTTTGGGACAGTGCTTTCCCTAAAGCAATATGTACATCCTCAAGTTTATTTTCCGGCACAAAAATCCTTCTTATGCCTGTGCAGCGCTGCCCGGCTTTCAGTGTCATTTCTTTCCTTATCTCTTTAATAAAAATATCCCACTCGGGAGTACCAGGCGTTGCATCGTTGCCAAGAACAATACAATTCAAACTATCTGCTTCCATTGTGAAAGGAACATTTTCTTTTAAGATATTCTGATTGCTCTTTAATAACAAGCCTGTTGATGCGCTGCCAGTAAACGTTACCACGTCCTGGCTGTTTACATGGCCAAGCAAATCGCCTGCGCTGCCGCAGATTAATTGCAAAGCGCCTTCAGGTAAAATTTTAGATGCGATAATTTCCTTTGCTACAACTTCCGTCATGTAAGAAGTAACAGTTGCTGGTTTTACTATAGAAGGCATCCCGGCCAGTAGGTTAACGGCAATTTTTTCCAGCATTCCCCACACGGGGAAGTTGAATGCGTTGATATGTACGGCTACGCCTTCTTTTGGTGAAAGGATATGCAGCCCCATGAATGTATTGTTCTTGCTAAGGTTATGGCTTTCGCCATCAATACAAATTACATCATCTGGGAACTTTCTTCTTAATGATGCATTGGCAAATAAGTTGCCGATGCCGCCTTCAATATCCACCCAGCTATCGGCTTTGGTTGCGCCGGTTTGATACGATACTGTGTAGAACTTATCAAGATGTTTTCTTAAATGCAAAGCCAGCGCTTTCAGCATATTGCCACGCTCATGAAATGTCATTTTACGCAAAGCCGGGTTGCCAACATTCCTGCCGTATTCAATAATGCTTTTAAAATCCAGTCCTTTGGTTGATGCAGCGCCAATGCTTTCGCCAGTTACAGCATTGTATAAAACTTGCCCATCGCCATCGCCATTAACCCAATGGCCTGCAATATAATTGCCGATTTTGTCCATGTGCAATCGTTGTTTGAGAAGGCAAACTTACAAAAGGGCAAGTGGATTTGTAAAATTACACCAACCCAAATTGCTTTGCATGGTGCCGCACATGCTTATAATGCAGCATTACCCATTCATCAAAGTTCAAATCGCCAAAAACAGGGTGCTGTGTAATTAAGCCTGGTTGGCTTTCAAATGCTGCAATAAAATTATCAATCTCATTTTTCAATTCATCCACAGATTCTTGCATGGCAGCATGCCGTACCGGAAACGGCTCTTCCGGCAATACCGGCGCTTTGGTATTTTCCCTGAACGCTTTATCACTGTATAAAAATGCTTTTAGTTTCTCCAAATGCTCCGGGCTGCTCACAAATGGCATTTTTATTTTGCCTGTTGATATTTTAAAAAAATCAGCCACGTGTTCTGCCATTTGCTGTGCATTCATTTTCCCCCACTTTCCCGCTGCCTCAGTTTTAAGCCCTGCTGCCATAGAAGTGAAATCGTTTTTAATAAAATTGAGTTTATTGGTATCCATATAAGCAAATATCATTTTTAATAGCAAGCAAAGCAATAGTTTAATAAAGAAAGCAAGCGCTAAAATTTCATTACAAACAATATACACACTAACAGGGCTGAATGGTTTGGCATTGGGATAATTTCCGTATTTTGCTAATTGCTAATGAAGTTGCTGTCCCCCGCCATATCCAAAATTGCAAGGATGCGTTTGTGGCGTATCCAAAACTGGAGCAACCACCCGGTGGCAGCACAGCGTGAAGTACTGCAGCACCTTGTAACCTCTGCGCAATACACCGGCTTTGGGAAAAAATACGGGTTCTCCCAATTGTTTTCATTAAGGGCTTTCAAAAAAACAGTTCCCATACATACTTACAACGATTTGAAGCCTTATATAGAAAGGATGATGCAGGGTGAAGAAAATGTATTGTGGAACGAGCCTGTAACCTGGTTTGCCAAATCGTCCGGCACCACCTGCGACAAAAGCAAGTTCATCCCTGTAAGCGATGAGAGCCTCCAGGACAACCATTTTCAGGGAAGCAAAGATGTATTGAGCAACTATTATAAAAACTTCCCTTCAAGCGATTTGCTTACAGGGAAAGGGCTTGTGGTGGGCGGCAGCCATCAGGTAAGCAAAGTGAATGAAGATATTTTTTGCGGCGACCTGAGCGCTGTGTTGATGCAAAACTCGCCGTTTTGGGGGCAATGGCTGCGTACGCCAGAACTTAGCATTGCGCTGCTCGATGAATGGGAAAACAAAATCGAACAACTGGCCAAATCCACTGCAGAGGAAAATGTAACGTCGCTTGCAGGCGTGCCAACATGGACGCTGTTGTTATTAAAAAGAATTTTGGAGATAAAGCAAAAGCAAACGATCAAGGAAGTGTGGCCTAATTTGGAACTGTACATACATGGCGGCGTGTCATTTGTGCCTTACAAAGAGCAATTTGAAAAAGTTATAGGGGCGCCCATTAACTACCTTGAAATATACAATGCCAGCGAAGGCTTTATTGCAGGGCAGGAAAAACCCGGCGATGATGGCATGCTGCTGTTTACCGAGCATGGTATTTTTTATGAATTTATGCCCGTGGACGAATATGGGAATGAGAACCCGAAAACAGTTGGGCTGGGCGAAGTGGAAACAGGGAAGAATTATGCGCCTGTTATAAGCACCACCGGCGGCCTGTGGCGTTACCTCATTGGCGATACAATACAGTTTACTTCGCTCAACCCTTATAAAATAAAAGTAAGCGGCAGGCTTAAGCATTATATCAATGCTTTTGGCGAAGAAGTAATTGTTGACAATACCGACCACGCCATTGCGGTGGCCTGCGAAAAAACAAATGCATCGGTATTAGACTATACGGCAGCGCCGTATTTTTCCAAAGAAAAAAATGTTGGCGCACACGAATGGCTTATTGAATTTGATAAAGAGCCCGCAAACCTTTCAGCGTTTGTATATGAGCTGGATGCTGCCCTGAAAGGCATCAACAGCGATTACGAAGCCAAGCGCCATAAAGATATTGCGCTGCAAAAACCAATAGTGCATGTATTGAAGAACGGCACATTTAATGAATGGCTCCGCAGCAAGGGCAAGCTTGGCGGCCAGCACAAAGTGCCAAGGCTTAGCAATGAAAGGGGTATCCTGGAAGAAATATTAATTGCAAAATCAGCGCTGTAAAAATTTTGTGCAAGCAAAAAAGCAAATAGATTTGCCGCCACCTTAATTATCAAATTACAAACACTCAAATGAAATTACTCGAAGGAAAAACAGCCATTGTTACCGGCGCTGCCCGTGGCATTGGCGAAGGTATTGCCATTAAGTTTGCTGAGCATGGCTGCAATGTGGCATTTACATTTATAAGCGACAGCAGCGCTGAAAAGGCAAAAGCATTAGAAGGGAAGTTGATTGCATTGGGAGTTAAAGCAAAAGCATACCAAAGCAATGCCGGCGATTTTGCAGCTTGTGAAACTTTTGTAAACGATGTGCTGAAAGAATTTGGGCAGGTGGATATTTGCGTAAACAATGCAGGTATTTCAAAAGATAATTTATTGCTCCGCATGAGCCCCGAACAATGGAATGATGTAATACAGGTTAATCTTGGCAGCGTATTCAATATGACTAAACAGGTGATAAAGCCAATGATGAAAGCAAAAGCCGGCAGCATCATCAACATGAGCAGCGTAATTGGCGAAATGGGCAACGCAGGCCAAAGCAGCTATGCAGCAAGCAAGGCAGGCGTAATTGGGTTTACCAAATCTGTTGCAAAAGAGTTGGGAAGCCGCAATATCCGATGCAATGCTATTGCCCCGGGTTTTGTAGAAACAGACATGACAAGCTATTTACAGGATGGAGCTGGCGCAGATAAATACAAAGCAGGCATTCCCCTTGGCCGCTTTGCAAGCGCAGAAGATATTGCTAATGTTACGCTTTTTTTAGCAAGCGATATGAGCAGTTATATTACCGGGCAAACCATCAGCGCTTGCGGTGGGCTGAACATCTAAAAACCTGAAAAAATATATGGCACCGTCATTATATGCCGGTGCTTTTTTATGAAGACCTGAATGCAACAGGGTGATATGATTTTTTATGCGGGCCTAAAAATACCCGTATCAAAATACGGAAGGCTGCCAATTCAATAAATACAAAACAAAGTGCCATTAAAGCAATAAGCACTGGCTGGTTGCTGTACACATAAGTAAAGAATACATCAATACCTATAAATGCAGCCGTGACCGGAAAGCCCAGCATACCAATAGCAGCAAATAAAAAGAACAAGCCTGTATTCTCCTCTTCGTATACATAACCATGGAACTGGTTGAGCGAAATGTCATTGTCAATGGCTTTTATTTTTTGCAAACAATAATACCCCAGCAGGAATGCCACCATAACGCCGCTTGCGTAAAAAACTATTTCGATTGCATTAATATGGGTTGCATTAAATAAAACAGATTCGATAATAAAGAAATGCGCAATTAATAAATAGCACCATGCTTTTAGTGCAGACTTTCTGTACGAAAATGAAAACAAGATAACAGCCAATGCAAGGCACATTAAAACAACTGGTAAAATATTATTTACAGGTTCAATTGTTGCCGGGCTAAATTGCCTTAGAAACAAGAAGCATGTGCCAGCAATTACAATAAGCGCCAGTATGGTTTTTGATTGCAGGAAATGCAACTGCTTTCCAATCCATTTAAAAGGGCTCCACAAATAAGTAAACATAAAGTGGTCTAAGTTCCATTCCTTAATACCCAGCACATATAAAGTGGCTTTTATTTTTGAAACTGGTTTTTGCTGTGGCGCTATATAATGGAAATATTGATGGTGTACCAGATAGTTTAATACGGATGGCGAAACCAATATTTGATACGTTCTTAAAAAAGCATTGCCTGCAAAGTGCAGCAGCACTAACCAGTGCCAGCCAATTGCTACTTCAATAAACATCAGGCCAATTTGCGCAGAAGAAGAATAAGCAATTTGCGTTTTAACAGTTGGCTGTACCCTTGCAATTAAAGTGGAAACTATTGCAGTTAAGGCACCTATTGTAATGATGCCAATTTTTGCCCATAACATATCTTCCCAAAATGGATGTGTGCGCAGCAGCAGAAAAACTCCGATGTGCACACTTAGCGAACCATAAAAAATTGCAGAAGAAGTTGTTGGCCCTTCCATTGCCCTTGGCAACCAGCTTGTGAAAGGGAATTGTGCAGACTTAATAACCGCAGGCAATATTATCATGCAAACAATAAAAACTGCCATTGATATTTGCCCTGTGTTAACTGCCACCTGTTTTGCTTCACCCAATTGCAAAAATGAAATATTTTGATGTGTAAGGTGGTGCATCATCCACATAGCCAGCATCAATGCAACATCACTAACACGATAATTGGACACTGCTTTAAAAGCATTTTTTACAGGCATATACCTGTTCCGGTAAAATGAAATTAATATAAAAGAGCAAATACCTTTTATTTCCCAGCCAATAAAAAGTGTTTCGAAATTGCCCGACAGGATGATAAAGTTATATGCAGCTGCGAACAATAATATAGTATTGAAAAAACGCTTATAACCGGCATCACGGTGCATATAATATTTGCTGAATGTAGCCACAAGAAAAAACAGCATAGCGCCTGCAATGCTGAATACCGCAGTTATTTCATCATAAAACAAATGCACAGCAAAAACAAAATGGCCTGTTTCATATAACGTTGCCAGTTTATAATCAACAGGCAGGCTGCCATTAGCGGCCCACCATATAAAAAAAGATACCGACAATACTATATAAGAAAGTTTAGTAAAACGCACAATGCGGCCAATTGGCTTTTCATTTTTGTTTTGCCAAAACAGCGTAACAAAAAAAGCCAGCAGCGGTATGGCGATAAATAATATAAGCAATTGGCCCATTGTAAAGTGTATATTTTAATCGTTCAGTAAAGCAATACAGTACAAGAGTGCACTTCGTTCCTTAGTGTAAACTCTGCCAATGAAGTTTAATAGCAGCACTATAGCTCAGTACAAATAATTAATCCAGTAAATACACCGGCAGGTTTTCTTCCGTTGCATCTACAATATGGTTTGTCTCCATTTCATTTGCCGACTCTATAAACTCCTCCATGTTGTGAATGGTTTTTATTGCCGATGCCTTTGTAATGATTTCGTATTTTTCAAACGCCCCATTTTTAAAATAATAAAACTGTTGCTCTTCAGGGTGCAGCGCAATTATGTGCACCCATTCATTTTTGTACCATTCGAAAACTTCAGGTGTTGACTGAATTGCTTTTAAAACAATGCCGGGTTTGTGTTCTACAATTACCAGGAGCCTTACAGGGTCATGCACTTCAATCATTTGCCATGGAAGCCCTGGCCGCAAATCCCCATCGCTGCTGTTGGCTACACCAAACAGCCCCATTACATTGTGGGGCAGCTTGGTGCCTGCACCCAATTTAATATTATCAACCCTCGAAAAATAATATTCTAAATTAATGCCGCCGCATACTAAGCCAATTGGCCTCATTACTGCTGTAAGGATATTCCCTTCCGGGTCTGTAGAGTAATCGTAGCTGTTAAGAAAAGCCCTGCGGTCTAAAAACAAACCTTTGGTGGTTTGCCTGCGGCCGATAATAGCAAGCGTATTGGTGCCATGCCCCAGCTCTGGCCTTGGTTCAAACAATGAAACCGAGCGGTTATGAATGGCTTTGCGTACCTGTTCCAGCTCTTGCCTGGTATTGATAGATGCAAACCGCCTGCTGCGTTCTTTTGCATTAAGGTTTAAAGCTGTTTCAAAATTTTGTTTATTGATAAGGTGTCCTTTTGCATTTGTTTCATTCAGGATATTTTCATCATAATATCCCATTACATCCGCAGCAGTATCATGCATGCTGCCGATAAACTGGGTTGTTTCAGGTATAACAATCCCTTTGGTTGCTAAATTTTCCCTTACTTTTTTGTGGTTTAAAATAAATGACTGCACCCTTGCATTTGTTGCGCCTGGCCTTCCACTGCAGGCGCCACAATCATGTGCGCCATGGTGTGGGTTATTGGCGCTGCTGCTGCCATGTGCTACAAAGTAAACAATAGGCGCAAAGTTTTTTACTAACCCAATGCCCCTTAAAAAACCTTCTGCCCTTGCTGTCATTTCATCAATGGTATACCCAATCTGCAAGCCATTTTCTACATCATCTGTACTTTTATTTTCAATGGTTAACACCGACTGCATGTCCATATGGCCGTAAGCGTTGGAAATAGCAGGGCTCATTGCAGGCCTGAATAAATTGAGGGCTGTTTTTACAAATGCCCAAAACCCAAACGTGATGCTCAATGCAAAGCCAGTGAAAAACCCATGCGTATGTTTTGTATAGATAGCTTCGCCTTCCCTCATTGCTTTTGCCTCGGATTCTTTGATTAAATATTTTGGTGTAACAGGCGCTGGGCAAAGTTTATCATAAAACTTACTGCCTTGTTGCAGGAAATAGAATTCCACGCCAAAAAAACCGGGAGCGCCAAATGTTTCTGCGTTCTTATCTACTGCTTCTATATGCCGGCGGATTGAATCTTCACGTTCATCGATGCAAAAGATGGCCTGGAAACTTTTGGTTTGCAATGTTTGAACGCCATTGGTTGATGAGTTTTCTTTTGCATTGGAG
>CAYRRL010000051.1:0-11185 GCA_964426665.1 uncultured Ferruginibacter sp.
CAATAAAGCTGCTGGTGCAAAACAGTGCAGGGGAAGATTCGCTTATAAAGACTAATTATGTAGAGGTTCATGCGGCGCCGGCGGTATCTTTTACCGCTTCGCAAACAAGCGCCTGCAGCCAGCTTTCCACCAACTTTACAGCCCAGGGCAATGGCAGCCAGCAATGGCAATGGGATTTTGGCGATGGGATTTTTTCAACTGAACAAAACCCTGCACATACCTATGCCCAGCCGGGCAATTATAATGTAAGCCTTAAAGCCACTAACGGGCAGGGCTGTTCCAGCACCTTTTTAAGGCAGGCATATATCAATGTTAATTATACAAAAGCAGGTTTCTCTTATTTGGCAGCCACGCTTTGCCAGCCTTTAAAAATTACATTTCAAAACACATCGCAGGGCGATGGCAGGGTATTGTATAAATGGTATTTTGGCAATGGCGATTCGTCTGTGGAAGCAAACCCGGTATATACCTACCGCACGGGCGGCACTTATACCGTACAGTTAAAAACCAGCAATGAATTTGGCTGCGAAGACACTTACAGCTTAGCTGTTGCAGTAGCCAACCCTGTTACGGCGGCATTTAATGCCGGTGCCACTGTTGCCTGCAAAGCCCCTGCGCCAATACAGTTTAACAGCCAGGCACCGGCAGGCAGCAGTTATGCATGGAGTTTTGGCGACAGCACATTTTCTTCGGTGGCCAACCCGTTGCATGTTTACAGCGACACTGGTTTATACACAGTAAAACTTATTGTAAGAACCAGTGGCTGCTTCGATTCAGTAACCAGGACTAATTATATCCGTATCCAAAAGCCTTTTGTGGCATTTGACAATTTGCCTGATAGTGGGTGCAGCGGCTTCAGCAAGCAGATAAATATTATTGATAAGGGCACGGATAATATTGCCAGTTATGCATGGGATTTTGGCGATGGGGGCACTTCCACATTGGCAAGGCCAACGCATGTATTTTCCGGCGAAAGGTATTTTACAATAAAACTTATTGCAACTGGCGTATCCGGTTGCAGGGATACTGCAGTAATGGAAAACGCTGTGTATGCGGGCGCAAGGCCAAGGGCAGATTTCACATCGCAGTTGCTGAACGTTTGTGGGCAAACAACGGTGCCTTTTACTGATATGACGCAGGGCAGGGCCAATGCATGGTACTGGAGCTTTGGCGACAACGCACAGGAGTTTGGGCAAAACCCATTGCACCGTTTTAATGACACAGGTTATTTATCTGTACAATTAATTGCATTCAACGGCGGGTGCCCTGATACAGTTATTAAGCCACGTTACATTTATATTAAGCCATCGGTTGCTAAATTCAAGTTTGATTTTAGTTGCCAAAACGCTTTTGCTTACACATTTACCAACCTTGCCATAGGCGCAGAAAGCTGGCAATGGGATTTTGGCGACGGGCAAACTTCAACAGAGAGGAACCCATCCCATACTTACAGCGATACAGGCACTTATTTTGTTTCTCTTTCTACATTTAATAATACTACGGGCTGCCATGGCTACAAAGTAAAAGAAGTGAGGCCCACAGGCATACACCCGGGGTTTTATGTTTCCGACAGTGTGTTGTGCAAAGGCAGCGAGGCTACCTTTACAGCCACTATCGACAGCACTGAGGCAAGCAGGTTTATATGGTATTTTGGCGATGGCGAAAGGGAGCATACCGCAGGCAATACTGTAACCCATACTTACCGCCAGCCCGGCACCTACACAGTGGCGCTTGTAACGCTCAACCTTATCAATTGCCGTGATTCTGTAATAAAAACAGGCTATGTAACAGTAAGGGATGCCAAGGCAAATTTTGGGCTATCCGCTGCTGTTGTATGTGCCAATACCGAAGTTTTTTTTACTGACAGCTCATCATCTGCCGCAGGCATTCAAAGCTGGCAATGGAACTATGGCGATGGCAATACCGAAGTACGCACTGCGCCCCCATTTTCGCATGTGTATGCAGAAGCAGGCAGCTATGCAGTGTCGCTTACCGTTACAGACAATTATGGCTGCACGGATACTTACGCAACAAGCACCCCTTTAAAAGTAAGGAAGCCATACCCTGTTTTTTGGCCATCAGACACTCTTAAATGCACCGGCAGCGATATCAGGTTTATTGCGCCTTATGGCGTAAGCGGCGTTGCCTATCATTGGGATTTTGGCGATGGCACTTTTGCTTCAAGGCAGATGCCATACCACTCGTACAGCAGCGAAGGTATTTATTCCATCAAGCTGAGGGTGAGTTTGCCTGAAGGCTGTGCAGATTCATTCCAACTGCTTAACAAAGTAAAAATAGAAGACCCAATTGCTAAATTCAATGTAAGCGATTCATTCAGGAACTGCCCTCCGCTGATTGTGCAATTTACCAGCGAATCGCAAAATGCTTTGGAAGAAACTTGGGACTTTGGCGATGGCACGGTTATCAACGCACAAAACCCGTCGCATTTCTATTCCTACCCCGGCACTTATGTTGCAAAGCTAACTGTAAGGGGCAGGGGCGGGTGCACACGTACTGCACAAAAAACAATTGTAGTGCAGGGGCCAACCGGCTCGCTGTCTTACGGGCCATTGAATTTTTGCCAGGCGCCTGCTGCTGTAACCTTTACAGCGCACACAACTGATGCGTCTTCTTTTCTTTGGGATTTTAATGACGGCACTACTGTCAATAACACAGATTCCGTTGTTACGCACCAATATACACACGGAGGGCAGTTTATCCCCAAGCTGATGCTGGTGGACAATGCCGGGTGCAAAGTGCCGGTGCAGGGCATTGAAACCATTAAGTTTATTCATCTTGCTGCTGGCTTTCAACAGCCAACGGGCAATGTATGCAGCGGCACCGGTATTTTGTTTGATAACACCACTTCATCAACAGACAGTATTGTAAGCAGCCAATGGGGTTTTGGCGATGGTTTTTTTGCAGATAACATTGGCAGCCCATTGCATGCATACCATTCAGAAGGCAGCTATTACCCATCGCTTATAGTAAGGACAGCAGGCGGTTGTGTTGACAGTTTTGTGTCAGCATCACCAGTTGTTGTGTCGCTTTCACCGGATGTATCCATTAACGCTTCTGCTGCCAACGGCTGTTCGCCACTGTTAGTATCGTTCAATGCTATGGTTAACAGCAATGCAGTGCCCGTTTCGCAATGGCACTGGGACTTCGGCAATGGCAATGTTTCCTCATCGCAAAGCGTGCCGCTGCAGCATTATGAATCAGCAGGCAGGTATGCTGTACAGCTAACAGCCACTGGCAGCAATGGCTGCAAGCAAACTATAAGTAAAACTGTATCGGCATACCCATCGCCCAATATACAGATAACGGGCAGCACAGGTATTTGCAGGGGTGGCAGTACAACCCTTACAGCAAGCGGCGCAGATGCTTACCAATGGCATGCTTCAAGCGCTGCTGTCAATTGTATAGGCTGCTCATCAACGGTAGTATCGCCGCAGGCAACAACTGTTTACAAAGTAACAGGCGTTAACGAGTATGGTTGCGATGCCACAGATTCAATAGAGGTGCAGGTGGCGCAGCCGTTCAATCTGTCATACAGCAGCACAGCTAAAGTATGCAACGGTTCAAAAACACAGTTGCAAACCAGTGGTGCAGATATATATGTATGGAGCCCTTCAACAGGCCTTAGCAGCACTTCATCTTCATCGCCTTATGCCCAGCCAACTGTTGCCACCACTTATACAGTAATTGGCAAAGATGCTTTGGGGTGTTTCAGTGATACAGCCCGTATATCTGTAAGCATACAAACACCGCCAACAGTGGAAGCAGGCGATGATAAAACAATTATAGCAGGAGCAACAACTGAGCTTATTGCTACTGTTTCGCAAGACGCAATGGATATAACCTGGTCGCCAACCGGCAATATTTTCAGGAACGATGGAAGAAGCATAACAGTAAAACCAGCGGCAACAACAGAGTACACAGTGCAGGTAAAAAATGCGGCAGGCTGTACAGCAACAGACAAAGTGAAAGTAACCGTAAGCAATGAAGATGCCACAGGCGGCTTGTTTATTCCCAATACGTTTTCCCCAAATGGCGATGGCGCCAATGATATTTTTTATGCAAGGGGGGCAGGCAATATTAAAATCAACAGGATTAAAATCATGAACCGGGAAGGCGTAACCGTTTTTGAAAAATATAATTTCTATGCTAATGATGTGTCAGCCGGCTGGGATGGCACATTAAGGGGAAGCAGGCTTGCAATAGATGTATACATTTATGCAGCAGAAGTGGTGGATGCAAGCGGAAAGACAAAGGTTGTTTCAGGCAATGTTTCATTAGTGAGGTAATGAGAAAGGGCTTTGGCAATAAATTATTTGGCCAGGCAAAATTAAAACCTATCTTAGTGCCGAAACATGGTTCAGAACAAAGCAAAAATTTATCATACATAGAAGATGCTTACCCCTGAAGCCTATCCAATACCATTGAAGAGCGTCATGGCAAAAACCATGAATCCTTGGAAAACCTCCGTATGGAGGTTTTTTTATTGCCTGCCATCCAATTCTTCTTTTTCTTCCTCAATTATTTTTTTTGTATAAACATTCAGGCGTACTTCCCACCCGGTGATGTTGCCGCTTATTTCCACTTCGGCCACAAGGTCTTTGTAAGTTTTATTTGTTGTTTTTAATCGTAAGGTGCTTGTTGCAAAGCCTACATTTTCATCAGGTGTTTCCAATTTGCCATCAAAACCTGCAGCAGTTGTGGCAACGCCCTTAACGGAAGCTTTCTTTACCTGCGAAAAAACTTTTTTATAAAATTTCACTGCTTCATTAAAATTTTCGCCTTCGTATAAAGCAGCCTGCCAACTGGCAGATTTGTCCTGTTCTGAACGGTAGCGCATCACCTTGCAACCGGAAGCCCCGGGAACGCATACTTTCGATTTGTATGTGGCTGCATTCACATCGGCAGGCAACTTTTCGCCCTGTATATGGATGAAGTTGCTTGTGTAGTCCTGTACCACTTTGTTCAATGCTTCGGAAAAAGCCGCATCTGCTGAAACGGTTTTTGGCTGTGCCGGTTGTTGTGCCATGGCTATGGAAAACAAAAGCGAAAGAAAAAGGAAACAGTTAATTTTTTTCATGGATTAAAAATTTTGTGCAATAATAAACCAACCAAATGGTTTGGTAATATTTTTTAAAAGAAATTATCAATACTTTTAGCGGCACAACCAATCAAATAAACAAAATGAAATTTTTATTTACGGCCATTGTGGCGCTTTTCATCTTTTCGTTTGCCAATGCACAGGAAAAGCAAAAGAATTATTTCAGCCTGTCATCGCCAATAGCAAAAGACGCTAAAGATTATGGAACCGTTACCGTGGCGGCAGACAAGCATACAACTGTTATTGGCACAGTGATGGCCTATGGCGAAAATGTAAAAGGCCTTACTGTTCGTATCAACAACGGTTTTGCTTTTAAGCTGGCGCCTGCACAAACCGGCACTACCCTCAACTTTGTTGGGCCTTCCTTAAATATTGTATTGCAGCCGGGCGACAAAGCAAAGATTGAATTTATAGATGCAGGCAAAACAGGGGCAAAACAGTTATATGTTTGCGGCGAAGTAGGGGAATAGCATGAAAGCAGCATCTGTAAATGATTTAAAAGAAGAATTAAAAGAATTGCCTGCGCACAGGCTGGTGGATGTGTGCCTGCGCCTTGCCAGGTTTAAAAAAGAAAACAAGGAACTGCTTAATTACCTGTTGTTTGAATCGCATAATGAAGCTGCATACATCGAAGCTGTAAAAAAAGAAATTGATGCAGAATTTCAAAATGTTAACAGCAGCAACCTTTATTTTGCAAAAAAAACTATCAGGAAAATTTTACGCATCGCCAACAAGCATATCAAGTACACAGCCTCTAAACAGGCAGAAGCAGAATTGCTGATTCATTTTTGCCTGGCGCTGAAACAGTCAGGCATAGCTTATCAAAAAAGCACGGCGCTCAGCAATCTTTTCTTTTCTCAAGCCAACAAGGCAGAAAAAGCGGTTGCTTCCATGCATGAAGATTTGCAGTATGATTATAAAAGGCAATTAGAAAAATTAATAAAGGCAAATGCCTGATAAACTAATAAAAATAAACTATTATGGAATTAAAAGAACAATTTGAAAAAGCTGTTGCAGGCAGCAAAATGCTTTCGTCAAAACCGGATAACACAACTTTGCTTTCGCTTTACTCATTGTACAAACAGGCAACAGAAGGCGATGCAGGCGATGCGCCATCAAACCCATTTGATTTTGTAGCCAAAGCCAAGCACAATGCCTGGGAAGGGCAGAAGGGGAAATCAAAAGATGCAGCCATGCAGGAATACATTGATTTGGTGGAAAAGCTGAAAGGTTAAACAAAAGCTTCTGCAGTTTGTTGTTTTAGTAATTCAAATAAATTGCTATGAAACATATCCTTTCGTTGTTGTTGTTTGCTGCTGGCAGTGCTTTCTGCTTTGCACAAACCTGCAACCAGCCAGGCGCATTGCTCACCGTAAGGACTGCTCACGCCGGCGAAGCAGAATATGTGGTTTTTACTTTTGTGGACCCACACAAGCCTAAAGGCGAATTGGGCAAAACCGATAATGGCCCTTTTATACAAATGCCGTTGAGCAACCAAATACGGGTAAAGGGAGATTCTTATTATAAAATCGTTTTTAATAACTCGCCAGTTCATTGCGATACCCGTAACTATATAACGCCCAACAAAAAAATAATGGATGTTAAGCGTCTCTACAATACGGATGGTATTATCAGCTATGTAGTGGGCCTGGCAAAAGACGCTAAAATTACAGCTCACCTTGCTTACAACTACCACGGCTTCCATATTGTGAAATTGAAAGTGCAGTAACATCTATATATTTACGTTTGGTTATCTTGCAGCACAAATTTTTAAACGGATGCCGGTAAACAAAAACGCTGCTGTAGGTTTTATTTTCATTACGCTTCTTATTGACATTATCGGCTTTGGCATTATTATTCCCGTGATGCCAACATTGATTTCGCATTTAAAACAGGTAGGCATTAATGAGTCGGCCAAGTATGGCAGCCTGCTCATTTTTGCATTTGCCTTTATGCAGTTTTTGTTTGCCCCAATGATTGGCGCACTTAGTGACAAGTACGGCCGCAGGACTGTATTGCTGTTCTCTCTCTTTTGTTTTGGTATTGATTATATTTTTATGGCACTTGCGCCAACCTTTGAATGGCTGGTAGTGGGAAGGGTAATTGCAGGCATTGCCGGCGCAAGTGTAACAACCGGTTTTGCATATATTGCCGATGTGAGCGCCCCGGAAGACAGGGCAAAAAACTTCGGGCTGGTCGGCGCAGCATTCGGGCTGGGTTTTATAATAGGGCCTTTAATTGGGGGCTTGCTTGGCAAGTTTGGGCCCCGCTTCCCTTTTTATGCAGCCGCAGCATTGGCATTGCTCAACTGGCTGTATGGGTATTTTATTTTGCCCGAGTCGTTGGGCAAAGAAAACCGCCGTGCCTTTGAGTGGAAGAGGGCAAACCCTTTAGGCTCTTTAAAAAATTTAAGGAAATACCCTGCACTCGGGTGGCTCATCGTTTCTGTGGTACTGGTGTATGTGGCTTCCCATGCGGTGCAAAGCAACTGGAGCTATTTTGTAATGTTCCGTTTTAAATGGGATGAGACAATGGTGGGTATTTCGCTCGCTGTTGTAGGCGTGTTGGTAGCCGTTGTACAGGGGGTGCTGCCCAGGTTCCTCGGCAAAAAACTGGGCAATGAGAAAAGTATCTATACAGGCTTGCTGTTATACACCGTTGGAATGTTTTTGTTTGGCATAGCCACACAGGGCTGGATGATGTTTTTGTTTTTAGCGCCATATTGTTTTGGCGGCATTGCACAACCTGCGTTGCAGGCAGTAATGGCCGGGCAGGTGCCGCCCAATGCACAGGGCGAATTGCAGGGAGCTTTGGCAAGTTTGCAAAGTGCATCCGCTATTGCAGGCCCGCTGCTGATGAATAATTTGTTTTTTTATTTTTCGCAGCAGGGCAAGCACTTGTTTTTGCCGGGAGCGCCTTTTTTGTTAGGGGCAACTTTGTATTTCATAGCATTCGTAATTGCATACCGGACTTTGATGGTTAAAAAAAGGCTTGCATGATTTTTTTGTGCCGGGCATAAGTACTTTTATTAAAATTTATTGGCGTCGCAGCCGATAGCTATCGGCTCTTGTACTTTATATCTTTACACAGCAAAATTTAAAATCGTAAACTACATTTCTTCCATGCCAGATAAAAAAAGCATCAACGAATACAGCAACGTTTTCTTTATTGGGGTGGCCGGCACTGGTATGAGCGCCATCGCACAGTACCTTGCAGGCGTACATAAGCATGTAAGCGGCAGCGACAGGTATTTTCTCCCCGGTGCTTATAATGAAACAAAAGAAAAACTGGAAGCAGAAGGCATTAAATGTTTTTTGCAGGATGGCAGCGGCATTACTAATGAAACAGATTTGGTAGTAGTGTCTACCGCAGTTGAAGATACAGTGCCCGAAGTGCAGAAAGCAAAGCAATTAAACATTCCCATTTTAAAACGAAGCGAAGTATTGGCAATGATTGCAGCCAGTAAACGAACAATTGCAGTTGGCGGCACATCAGGCAAAAGCACTACCAGCGGCATGTTATTTTCAATTTTGGAATATGCAGGCCTGCAACCAAGCATTATCAGCGGCGCAGGTTTGGTAAGCATTATTAAGGAAGGAAAGATTGGCAATGCAAAAGTTGGGGCAGGCGATTGGCTGGTAATTGAAGCGGATGAAAGCGATGGATCTATTGTGCAATACCACCCCGAAGCCGGCTTGCTCCTCAATGTTGATAAAGACCATCAGGAAATTGATGAATTGATGAGCATCTTCTCCACTTTTAAAAACAACACTACCAATTTATTTGTGGTTAACCAATCCAACCATTTATCAAAAAAGCTTTCTGTAAATATTGCAAACGATTTTTCGATTGATGAAAATTCACAGGCTGGTTATAAAGCCGGGGCATTTAAGCAAGACGGACTGTCCATTTCATTTTATATAAATAAAACAGCCTTTCAGTTAAACACTGTCGGCAAGCATAATATGGAAAATGCTTTGGCAGCTGCAGCTGTTGCCAATCAATTGGGAGTAGGTTTGGAAACATGCGCTGCGGCATTAAAAAATTACGAAGGCATTTACCGCCGCCACCAAATATTAGGGAATAAAAATGGCGTATGGGTTATTGATGACTATGCACACAACCCTGCAAAGTGCGCTGCATCTATTGCGGCCTGCCAATACATTGCACCAAAGGTTGTAGCATGGTTTCAGCCGCATGGTTATGGGCCAACACGGTTTTTGCGGAATGATTTTGTAAAAGAGATAGCTGCTGTATTAAGGCCGGAGGATGAAATATGGATGAGTGAAATATTTTATGCAGGCGGCACAGCGGTAAAAGATATTTCTGCCAATGATTTGATTACTGATATTAAAGCGCTGGGCAAAAATGCTTTCTTTGTGGAAGAAAGAAATGGGTTTTTAAAAACAGCAAGGCCACATTTAACTGAAAATTGTGTGTTGCTTTTAATGGGCGCAAGAGACCCAAGTTTAGAAACATTTGGTAAACAGGTTTGGGAAAACTTATAGTACAATGATAAAAAATATTACCTTTAAATCATGAAAGAATATTATTCATTAATAACTATAGACCCAGAGATAAGGTTTGGAAAACCTTGTATTGCAGGCACCCGTATTGTTGTGGTTGATATTCTTCAATGGCTTGCTTCCGGAATGACCCATCAGGATATTCTTGCCGATTACCCTTCACTGAAAGAGGAACATATTTTTGCTGCTTTAGCATTTGCAGCGCATAGGGAGTCTTTTCTGAAATATTTAGCTGCATAGTATGAAATTGCTTCTTGACGCAAATATTTCCTGGCGGCTTGTTAAGCAATTTCAACTTCACGTTTCAGATTGCATTCATATTGATAGCACTGGTTTGAATGCACTGGCTAAAGATTCGGAAATATGGGCTTATGCAAAAGCCAATAATTTTATTATCGTAACAAATGATGAAGATTTTCTAAAACTTTCCTTTGCAAAAGGATTCCCTCCAAAAGTAATTTTTCTTCGTACAGGCAACCAAAGCAACAACTATCTCCTTGAGTTATTGATAAAACATAAAAATTCTATTAAAGAATTTTCAGAGTCGATAGATACAGGAGTTTTGGAAATTTTTAATTTGTAAATTAACAACTGCTTTGTCAAAACTTATCATTAACATACAACAACTCGTTGGCGCAAGAGAAGAAAATCAACTGCTCCGCGGCAAAGCATTAGCTGAACTTCCTGCAATTGAAAATGCTTTCATCTTAATTGAGGATGGCATTATTGCAGATTATGGCAATATGTATGAACTGGAATTAAAAGTACCGCAGTTGCCAAAGCATATCATTAAAGCAGATGGGCAGTTTGTATTGCCTGCCTGGTGCGACAGCCATACACACTTAGTATTTGCAGGCAGCAGGGAAAATGAATTTGTTGATAAAATAAAAGGGCTAAGCTATGCAGAGATTGCTGCCAAAGGCGGCGGTATTTTAAACTCTGCCAAAAAACTGAATGATGCAACGGAGGATGAGTTGTTTAACTCCGCATGGAAAAGATTGAATGAAGTTGCAAGGCTTGGCACGGGCGCTATTGAAATAAAAAGCGGCTATGGCTTAACGGTGGATGCAGAGTTAAAAATGCTGAGAGTTATAAAAAAGCTGAAAGAAAAATCAAACCTGTTAATCAAATCAACTTTTTTGGGTGCACACACTTATCCTGTGCAATACAAAGAAAACCACCAGGCATATATTGACAGCATCATCAACGACATGCTGCCCGTGATTGCTGCAGAAAAGCTGGCTGATTATATTGATGTGTTTTGCGAAACAGGTTTCTTTTCAGCAGAAGAAATGGAAACAATCTGCAAGGCAGGGATTAGTTATGGGTTAAAACCAAAACTGCACATCAACCAGCTCAACAGCATTGGTGGTATTCAAAAAGCAATTGAACTCAATGCTTTGTCTGTTGACCATTTAGAAACAATGACGGATAAAGATGTAGCTGATTTGGCTGCATCCAATACCATTGGAACGTTGTTGCCAACGGCTGCTTTCTTTTTGCGGATGCCATACCAGCCTGCAAGACAGTTGATTGATAA
>CAYRRL010000052.1:0-11173 GCA_964426665.1 uncultured Ferruginibacter sp.
AATGCTCTTCCCCACTCCTTCCGACTTATACCTTAGAGCTGCGTCTATCGCTGTGTCAATATCGGTGTATTTTTCATCGAGGTATTTTGTTTCTATGCGTTTGTCAATCCGCCACTCCTCTACTTCTGCAATTAAGGCTACGCCTTCATTCATGGTGATGGCAAGCGGTTGTGCGCCGCCCATGCCGCCAAGGCCTGCGGTAACATTGAGTGTGCCTTTGAGCGTGCCACCAAAATGTTTGTCTGCCGCTGCGGCGTAGGTTTCATAAGTGCCCTGTACAATGCCCTGGCTGCCGATATATATCCATGAGCCTGCAGTCATTTGCCCGTACATCATCAGGCCTTTCTTTTCCAGTTCTTCAAAGTGCTGCCAGTTGGCCCAGTTGGGCACAAGCTGAGAGTTGCTTATTAAAACCCTTGGTGCGTCTTTATGTGTTTTGAGTATGCCCACTGGCTTGCCGCTTTGTATCAGCAGGCTTTCGTCGTTCCCTAATATTTTGAGCGAAGCAATGATGTTGTCAAGTGCTTCAAAGTTTCTTGCCGCTTTTCCTCTTCCGCCGTATACAATGAGGTCGTCAGGGCGCTCAGCCACTTCGGGGTCGAGGTTGTTAAGGAGCATTCTTAATGCAGCTTCCTGTATCCAGCCTTTGCAGGAAAGTTTATTTCCTGTTGGGGTTTTGTATTTGATGGGGTCGTAACGTTTGGCAATCGTAGTGCTCATGATTTAGTTTTTTACCACAAAGAACACAAAGGTAAGCGCAAAGGGCGCAAAGAAACCCTTTGTGGGCTTTGTGTTTTTCTTTCTTTGCGGCCTTTGTGGTTAAGTAATATAATTCAGCATAAAAATATATCTTAGCCGCCCTAAAATAAAAGAGTATGAGATTAGGCCGAATGCTTAATATCAAATTAAATATTCAATCTTAATAGTTTTATGAGTGTACACATCAGCGCTAAAAAAGGGGAAATTGCAAAAATCGTTTTGCTGCCCGGCGACCCGTTGAGGGCCAAATATGTTTCGGACAAGTTTTTACAAGATGCCCGCCTGGTGAGCAGCACCCGTAACATTTACTACTTTACCGGCACTTACAAAGGCAAGCAGGTAACAGTGGGCGCCAGCGGCATGGGCTGCCCAAGCATCGGTATTTACAGCTACGAACTGTACACAGAATACGAAGTGGATTGCGTAATGCGTATCGGCACCTGCGGCGCTTACACCACAGATTTAAAACTGTTTGATTTAATAAACGTGGACGTGGCCGCCAGCGAAAGCACTTTTGCCAAATATGCCTGGGGCATTGAAGGAAGCGCCATCCCACACCAGGGCAATGCATTTGATATTATAAAGCAGACAGCCCTTGATAAAGGATTGAAAATCAAAAATGAAAACATACACAGCAGCGACATTTTTTACCGGGCAGAACCAGGCACACCAGCGGTGGCAAAAGAGCATAACTGCAATGCGGTGGAGATGGAAGCTTTCTCTTTATTTGCCAATGCCAAGCATTTGGGCAAGAATGCCGCCACCCTTTTAACGGTAAGCGACATCATCCCAACGCACCAGTTTATAAGTGCCGATGAAAGGGAAAAAGCATTGCTGCCGATGATGGAGCTGGCGCTGGATAGTGCAGTAAAATTGGCGGTATAATGGCCGTGGCACAGCATGCATTATACTACCTTTCCTGCTTTTGCAACAGTACATTTTGTTCTAACTGATACAAGAAGTTTAAGTGCAACTGATACATAGCCCCATCTGGCAGGGGTTTTATTTTTGCCTTAAATTAAGTAAGCCATGACAACACTTTCCGTTAATGTAAACAAAATCGCTACCCTGCGCAACAGCCGCGGCGGCAACAACCCTGATGTAATAAAAACAGCGTTGGACATTGAACGCTTTGGCGCTGATGGCATTACCGTTCACCCACGGCCAGATGAGCGGCATATCCGGTACAGTGATGTGGTTGCATTAAAGAAAGCAATAAAAACAGAACTGAATATTGAAGGCAACTGCACCGAAGACAAATTTGTAAAATTGGTATTGGAAACAAAACCTGCGCAAGTAACATTAGTACCGGATGCATTGGGGCAAATAACAAGCAACCACGGATGGAACACAACAGAGCACAAAGGCTATTTGATAAAAATGATTGCGCTATTTAAAAACGCAGGCATACGTACTTCTATATTTGTTGACCCAGTAATTGAAATGGTGGAAGGCGCTGCGGCCACTGGTACAGACAGGATTGAATTATATACCGAAGAATATGCCCGTGAATATGCCGCCGGCAATAAAGATGCAATACAAATGTATGTGGCTGCTGCACACAAAGCCAATGAATTAAACTTGGGCATTAATGCCGGCCACGATTTAGATTTGCACAACCTTAAATACTTTGCTGAAGAAATACCCGGCCTGCTGGAGGTTTCAATTGGCCATGCACTGGTATGCGATGCTTTGTATTACGGCTTGGAAAACACGGTGCAACTGTACAAAAGGCAACTGCAATAATTTCAATATGAAAAGAAGCGCAAAAATCCTGTTGTTCTGTATCAGTTCGCTTGCATTGATAAGCTGGGACAGGGCAAGCAAAGAACTGGCAAAAGAGCACCTGAAGGGGAAAGAAGCAGTATCATATTTCCATGATACATTCCGCCTGCAATATGTGGAAAATACAGGCGCTGCGTTAAGTATGGGCGACAGCTTGCCGAAGGCAGCAAGTTTCTGGCTGCTTAGCATTTTGCCGCTGGCGTTTTTATTGGCCATGAGCGGCTATGTTATAAAGCGATCCAACGAAATGGGCAAGGCTAAACTGGTTTCCTTTGCATTAATCATCGCCGGGGGGCTTGGCAATATTTACGACCGTATTGTTTTTGACAGGCATGTAACAGATTTTATGAACATGGGCATAGGCAGCCTGCGCACGGGTATTTTCAATTTTGCAGATATGTTTATTACTGCCGGCGCCATAGTTCTCCTGCTATCTTATAAAAAGAGCAGCACAGCCTGATACAAACCCTATAAACTCCTCACCCCTTCATTCAAAAACAAACATAACTGGTGGATGGCAGCAGATACAACTTCTATCTGCTCCTGTGCTTCTGGCCAGTTGCGTTGCTCAATGGCTTCACGAATGCCGGGCAATGTTTTTACGCCATAGCCGGTGTAAAAGCCCGGGGCGTATATGCTGTGCCGGTACCAATTGCGGCGGGGCAGGCCGTTGGTAAGCAATGCCTGCTCTGCATGTGCCAATACTTTGTTCAGGCGGTTCTTTTCGTCAATGCTTGCTACAATGTCTTTTGAAAAATTAATATTCCCTGTTGCTTTTTCCAGTAAAGCAATGGCATTCTGCAAAGGCGAAAAATTAAGGTATGGCACTTCGTCTTTTATGCCCGGCGGGTATAAAGGCTCTGTTACATTATTGCCAACCAGGTAATATTTTTCTTTTATCGCTTTGTTTTCTGCCGCCGTGCTTTCCCTCATTTCATCAGCCATTGTTATCAAATCTGTTGCATATTTATTAATTGTTTTATACAGGCTCCGGAAATCGAAAGGGAGTATTTCGGCATTGGCAAAACGCAGCGTAGTGCGGCCGCATACTTTTGCCAGCGCCACTCCGTATTCAAACGTGGGGTCTTTAAAGCGGCGGTACATATCGTAGCTGTCGTAAACAGAATGGTATTCGCCGCCTTCGTCTTCGCCGCCAAAACCAATATTAAGGCTGTTGATGCCAAGATGCTGGAAAAAAGGGGAATAATCTGAGCCGGAACCGAGGGCGTGCAAATCAAAATACTGTTTGTCGAGGTTTTCTTTTTTTGCTTTCGTTGTTGATGCAGTAATAATATCCCTTGCTTTTTTTCTTTGGAATACACTAACGTTTGCCTGTGGGTCGGTTACATCTTTAGCAATTTCTGTAAAGGCAGGCTCCAGCGCATGCGAGCCGCCGGCATATAAAAAGCCACGACCGTTGCCATCCGTGTTAATATACAGCACAGCTTTTTGTTTCAGTTCATCAGCATGGTGCTCCACCCACTCAGTAGAGCCAAGCAGGCCTTCTTCCTCCCCGTCCCATGCACAATACACAATGGTGCGTTTTGGTTTAAAGCCGCCTTTTGCCATTTCCCCCACCGCCCTTGCTTCTTCCAACAGGGCAGCAAGCCCGCTCACAGGGTCGGCTGCCCCGTTTACCCAGGCATCGTGGTGGTTGCCTCTTATCACCCATTCGTCTGGCATTTCGCTCCCTTTCATTTTGGCAATAATATTTTTTACAGGCACTACTTTCCAGTCGAATGCCAATTTCAAATGCACTTTGGCTTTAGATGGGCCTGTATGGTAGGTAATGGGCAATGCGCCACGCCAGCTATCGGGCACCACTGCCCCGCCAAGGCTTTCCAATAAAGGTTTGGCGTCTGCATAGCTTATTGGCAGCACAGGTATTTTCAAAAGGTTTTCTGCCTGTTCTTTTTCCAGGCGCTTCGTTTCTTTTAATGAACCGATGCCGGGTGTCAATGGGTCGCCGGGATAAATAGGCATATCCATTACCGAGCCACGCTGTGCGCCATACGCAGGCTTCATCGGCCCTTTTGGGTAAACATCGCCCTGGTAATAGCCATCCTCTTTGGGGTCGCTGTAAATAATGCAGCCGAGAGCGCCATTTTCCTGCGCCACTTTTGGCTTGATGCCACGCCAACTGTTGCCATATTTTGCAATCACAATTTTACCTTTTACATCCACGCCCATTCTTTCCAGCATTTCATAATCAGCAGGCACGCCATAGTTCACATATACCAGTTCAGCAGTAACGTCCCCATCGGCACTGTAGCAATTGTATATTGGCAATTGCCCTTCCTGCCCGGAGGTTTCATCTTCCATTAATGGCATTTCTTTAAGTGAGGCTTTAAATTTTTTGCTCCCTGCCATTTCCAGTACCCTTGTTACCGGCGTTGGGAACAGCGCATAAAAAGTTTCTATCTCCGTATCAAAGCCCCAGCTTTTAAATTGGCTGGCGATATATTGTATGTTGGCTTCATCGCCCGGGGAGGCCAAATGGTGAGGCTGCGATGATAACTTTTTAATAAAAGCATCTACATTTTTTGCATCAAGAAGGGCATCAAATTTCTTTTCTGTGGAATGCTGCGTTGCCGAAGCAGTACTGCTAAAACCCGGTATTGGTGTTTGTGCCTTGCAAATGGCTGACAGGGCAATGCAAAGCGCTAATGCGGTTGATTTTTTGCTCATAGCTTTCAAATGTAAATAAACATAGCGATACGCCGGAAATATTGTGTGCCCGGAGTTAAATGCCCGCAAAACAGCCAGGCCCTTTTTTGCATTGCAAAAACCAGTAGTTTTATCGTCAAATTGATACTGTTGAAAAAGATATTGCCACTATTGCTGCTTTGCCCCCTTTTTGCCCTGCAAAGCTGTTTTGATGTTATTGAAGACATATCGCTGAATGCAAATGGCTCTGGCAGTTTCAAGCTAACGCTTAACATGAGCCGCAGCAGAACAAAAATCAACTCTTTAATGAAAATGAAAACCGTGAACGGGCATGATGTGCCGACTAAAGAAGAGATTAAGAACAAAACGGCAGGTATTGAAAGAACAATAAAAAGCACGGCAGGCATCAGCAATGTAAAAACAACACTTGATTTTGACAACTTCATTGCCACCGTTACCTGCAATTTCAGCAATGTAGGCTGCCTTAACAATGCAGTAAAAAACATAAATACAAAGGAAAATAACAGCCAGCCCGGCATTGAAAAGCACTATGAGTACGACGCTGCAGCCAAAACATTCAGCAGGCTCAATAAATTTTCGCTGAAAGATGAATACAACAAGCTCAGTGTTGCAGACCGGGAAATATTTGAAACCGCAGCCTATACTGGCATCTTCCGTTTTAAAAACGAAGTTGCCGGCGCTACTAATAAAGAAAGCAAAACAGCCGCCAACAAAAAAGCAGTGATGCTGAAACAAAATGCCCTGGATATCATTACCAATAAAAAATCAATTGAAAATAAAATAACCCTGGTTAAATAATTTATGAAAAAAACAATTACACTTTTATTTTTTGCTGCGCCCTGTTGCAGCGGCAAAGCGCAAAGCCTGCTTAACAAAGTGCCGGCCAATGCAGTGATGGCAGTAAAGTATTCTGGCGACAACCTGAGCAAAAATGTGCCACTTAAAAAACTGGGCAGCTACAACTTTGTGAAAAACAATTTGTATAAGATGCTGAAAATTGACAGCCTTGAATCGCTGGAAAGCACCGGCATCAACTTTGCCCAGGATGCTTGCCAGTATGTAACGATGGACGATTCCTGCATCAACTTCACCAGTTTGTTTTCAATAAGCAATAAAGAGCAGTTTTTAAAACTGGTGCAGGCAAGTTACCATGCCGAGATGAAACCGGTAATGAAAAACGGGTTTGAGTTCCTCGGCATTTCAGGAAACACATACATTGGCTGGAATGATAAACAGGCGGTGCTTGTGTATTCTAATTACCAGAACAAAGGGAATTATTATGATTATAAATACAGCACCGCAGCAGCAGATTCTGCAGTAGCTATTGTTGATTCGGCCGCATCTGATTCAGCGGTACAGGCTGCTGTTGATTCAGCAGTGGCAGCGGTAAAAGCAGCAGCAGATTCTGCTGCAAAAGCCAACGAAATAAAAAAAGGAAAATCAATAAAGAAACAAAAAGAAACCGCCAAAACAAAAACAAGCAAAGGGAAAACAAAAAAAACTGCACCAAAAAAGAAAGCGCCTGTTCAGGAGGAAGAAAAGATTGAAGAAATAGTGGAAGCCCCGATAGGTGAATACAATTACGACACCACCGGGCAGGCTGCAAGGGAGGCCTGGGAAAAAGAACAGGACAAATACTATGCAGCCAAACAAAGCAAGAATGCAGACAGCATCATCAATATTGTATTCAACAGCAACAATGCCTCTATTGAAACAGAGCCAAGCTATAAAAAAACAATTGACCCGGCAGCTAACGTAAGCGTATGGCTTAACTACGACAACCTGCTGTACCAATACTGGAATTATATTTTCAAAGGCTGGCGCTCCATTGTCCACTACCCCAGCCCTTCTGCCAAGTATGCAGACAATAGCCAAAACAAAGGCTTCCGGACAGGCATGAATATTTACTTTGAAAAAGACAAAATGCGGATGGAGCAAAAAATGTTTACGCCGGATGAGCAAATGGCAGCCATTGGCCGTGATGTATACAACAGCAGGCAAAGCCCTGCATTGGCCGGGCTTATCAATCCCGGGCATATTGCATACTTATCAGCTTCTATAAACACAGAAGCAATGGCTAACTATTATTACAAACTTATCAGGCAATACCTGGGCAAATACCCCTACACAAGGGAACATGCCGATATGATAGACGTGTACATGGATTTCCTTGAAATTATCATTGATGAAAAAGCTATTGCGGAAGTAATGCCGGGCAATATGGTAATGGTATTGCACAACATGAAAACAAAAACGGTTACTTATACCGACTATACTTATGATGAAAACTTTAAGGCAACAGAAACAAAGAAAACCAGGGAAGAGCTTAGCCCCGATTTTACTTTTGCAATGGAAACAAAGAAGGAAGCTTTTTTGAAAAAAATTGCCAACCTGCCATTGAAATACGCAGAAAAAGAAAAATTCAATTACAAAGAAAAAGGCGGCTATTATGAATTGTCATTTGACGAAGGAAAATACCCTTTGAGCAGTTTGTATTTTATTGTGAACGGCGGCAGGGCCATAATTACCAGCAGCAAAGAAGTAGTGGATATGGCGCTTGCCAACAAAAGTTACGAACTGGATGCTGCATCAAAAAATTCTGTGCTCAACAACAATATGGCCATGCGGATAGACACAAAAAAAATGATACAGCAGATAAACCCACAGCTAACCAGCAGCGCCAGTAAAAAAATAAGCCAGTATTTTGAAGACAACATGAGCGACGTAAAAATGGAAGGCGGCATAAAAGACGGCATGATGTACAGCACCGCCACCATGGGCATAACAGGCAACCATGCCAACAGCCTGGAGTTTTTCTTCAATATGATTGATGAAGTAAACAGCATTATGGAAAAAGACAAAGAAGAACGGGAGAAAAAAGTGGATTGATACAATTGTTACCTTATAAGCCACAAAGAAAAAAAAACTTTGTGGCTTTTATTTTTAGATGAGGATGAAAAAAAAGACATGGGTTTTGCTTATTGCCACTTGCCTGTTGGTTTATGGCTGGTATAAATTGTTTTATAAAACATGGAGCAATGAAGGCGTGGCAAAAGACGCCGATTGTGTGCTTGCTGTGGATACAAAACGGGTTGCCAATACGCTTATCTGGCAATTCATTACCACCCCATCTCAATGGAAAAACATTTCTTTTTTTTCCGCAGATGACGGACGGGTGAAATGGAGCGATATGGTTAAGCTGCCCGACTATGTTTTTATTTTCCATAAAGCCGGCCAGCCGGCCAATGCACTGTACACTGTGGCCGAAATAAATAACAGGGAGGATTTTGAAAAAGGGTTGCAGCAATTCCATTTTGAAAAAACCGGCGAAGGGCATTATTCTTCAAAGGAAACAGGCATAGAATTGATACAAAGCGGCATGAAGCTTTTAATTGGCAATACTGGTGTGGAAGACAAAAAACTGATTATAAAAACGGCCGCTGAATTGTTCAATAAAAAAGAGTACGCACCGAAAGATTTGTTGCAGGGCAATGTGTCAACTAATAAACATTTTTCGTTGCAATTGATTAATTCAGTTTTTGGCAAGCATCAAATTATTACCGGCGGTTTTGATAAACAAACTGCTTTTATTGATGCCAGTTTTACCTTGCCGCAAGGCGTTAGTTTTATGGAAAATAATTTTTCATACAGCGATACATCCCTTGCAACGCTTTGCTTTAGCCAGCCGCTGCCATCAATCAAAAATTTATTGGGCGATTCGGCAAGGGCTGCTGTTTCAAGGGCACTAAATTTTAATATTGATTCTGTGCTGTTGCCTGCAAACCAATATTGCCAATTGGATATTGAGGGCTTTCATGCAAGGGTTGACTCTGCCATAAGCTATGTGTACGACGACAACTTCAATGCAGTAAAAAATGTGGTGATAAACAATGTGGACGAGCCTGCTTTTAATTTTATTATCCGTGGGCAAAAGCCACACAGCATATATAATTATTTGGAACGGAACGGCAAGATTGAAAAAAACGAAAAAGGGGACTGGTTTACGCCTGTGCCATTTGTAAAATCCTATTGCAGTGTAAAAAACGAAAATGAATTCCGGGTTGTATCAGGCAATTACAAAACAACACTGAAAGAGAGACCTGTTGAGTGCATATTTTTTTTAAAACTGATGTTCAGCAAAAACCCTTTGCCATTGCAGGAATACATCCCGCCTGCCATTGCAAAAGCATTAGCCAATATTGAATCAGTGGAAGCAAAGGCAATAAACGAAAAAGGCAAAGCCATGCTTCATGTTAGCTTTAATAAAAAGAAAAACAGGTTGCCCCTGTTTGGGTTTTAATATCATGAATTCATGCTGCAGATGATGGCGCCGGCAAGCATGCTGCCAACAATGGTGTAACCGCCATTGATAAGGTACAGGCCAAAGGGCCTTTTCTCATAAATATAAGAAATGGCAATGGCTGTAGTGCCCATCAGTGCGCCTGTAAGCAAGCCCCGCTTGGCGCCATTGAAAGCGCCAACAGTTTGCATTTTGTATGCCAGCAATGCAATGCCAACGCTTGTGAGGAACATAAGAATAAAAGAACCAAGGAATATACCGGCTACTCCCTTTTTCATATCAGGGTTGTTCACATCAATTTTGCAATACTCAATCCATTTAGGGGCAAATAAAATTTTTGAATACCATAAAGCGCCCAATGCAAAGTAAGCAAGCCCGCCAAGCAGGGCGCCCAGCCAGTGGATGTTGTGCAGTGTTTCAGGATGCATAGCAATAGTTTTATTATTGATAAAAATTGAACAGTATGTAAAATACAACGTTGCTTTCAAAAACGCAACAGGCATCTGCAATAAAACAATCAGGCGTTTTTCGCCCGGATAAACTGCAGCAAACTTTTTCTTGCCTTGTTTTTAATTTTCCGCTGGAAAAAAGAATTCCACCCAAGCAATTGCCCCATAAAGCCTAATGCCTGGCTGCTCCATTTGTGCAGGCTGAAACCATCGCTGTGCTCAATGATTTTCCCGTTTTCGATACGCATGTGCGCCCGGATGCGGTTTACTACCCTGCGACCTGTTTTGGAGAAGATGTAAGTAGCCACCCAATTGCAGGTGTAGTAATTATCGCCCTTTGCAGTGATACTGTCATACACCAGCGAAAAATCTTTTGCATTGGCACAAAGCATTTCCCACATGTACTTTACTTCATCGCCACGGAGCAGCTCAAATGCCGGGTCGTAAAAAACAATATCATCGCTGTAGCAACTGTTCATGGTTTTATAATCACGCTGTTGAAAGGCGGTGTAGAATTTGGCAATTAATTGTTCGTTGCTGTCTGGCATTTTGTGGTTTTAATGGTTAAATTTAGTTGCTCAAAAATTATTATGCAAATGAAAGTTTTATGCTTGTTTGTTTTGCTGTTCGCTTTTCAAAACTTGAAAGCCCAAAGCGATTTGAATATTGTACCTGCTCCTGCTGAGTTTAAAAGAGCTTCAGGCAATTTCTTATTAAATAAAAACACGGTCATTCTTGCTTACGGCTCAAATCAAAGAGAGAGGGCAGATATTTTAAATTATTATTTGAAAAAAGAGTTAGGGTTCACATTATCAGTTAGCAGTAACATTAAGCCAAATAACAACGCAATAATATTCTCAAGTGTACACGTTGAAAGTAAGTTTTCCAGAGAAAGATATACCTTAAGAGTAAAAAAGAACAGAATTGAAATATCATCTAAGGGGAAAACGGGCGTTTTTTATGCTGCTCAAACACTCCTGCAACTTGTGGCAATGCAAAAAGAAATCAACAGTGAAACCATATCCATCCCACAATTATCCATTACCGATTACCCAAGGTTCAATTACCGTGGCATGCACCTTGATGTTTGCCGGCATTTTATGCCGGTTGAATTGGTAAAGCAATACATTGATTACCTCGCCATGTACAAGTTCAATACTTTTCATTGGCACTTAACGGAAGACCAGGGCTG